>VGFN01000007.1 GCA_016868875.1 Bacteroidota bacterium | reverse complement strand
TAATTAATATTATGTATAATAATAAAAAGGCCATATCGCCCTTCTGCCCAGATATTCTATTTTGGTATTTTTTTTGACCCCTATGCAATCAGGCCAAATCGAATTATCGTATTGGGAAAAAAGCGCCTTTTCCGAAGCCTGGGATTTTGTGATCGTTGGCGCAGGTGTGACCGGCTTGCATGCCGCCATCGAAATCAAAAGGCGAAATCCTCGAATGAAAGTCTTGGTCTTGGAGGCCCGTTCACTGGGCGCCGTAGCCAGTACCCGTAATGCAGGCTTCCTGTGCCTAGGTTCTCCATCCGAGCTCTTGGCGGATTACGAAAATCTTGGTGAGGACTCTCTCATCGATCTCCTTGCGGCTAAATGGGCCGGTATTCAAAGAACCCTGTATTTATTGGGTGGAAATGCAATTGGGCTTCGCAATGTGCGTGGTTATGAGGTCATGGCGATGGAGAAATCGCCCTATTCCCATGCGGTTCCATCGCATGAAGCAGTCATCTCGAATTTACCCTCCTTGAACGCTGTACTCGAATCTGCTGCGGCTCGTGCTCTTCCATTCACTCCCAAACGTCGCCAAAAAGGGGCTACACGCCACAAGCCATTGCCAACCCCTTATTTCGGAGAATGGCAAGCGTTTCCCAGGGGAAATACAGCCCATTCATCTCCTTGGGGCCCTGTAGCCACGGGGCAGATTCCCATGGCTTGGGAAGGGCAAGTCAACCCTTTTCTCCTCAGAGAGTCCCTCCTACGCTATGCTCGAAATCTGGGAATTCGCATTCAAGAAGGCCTAGAGCTTGTCCAACGAGATGGTCATGGCTTGGTGGTAAAACCCGTAGGTCCGTTTGGCCATGATATTTCACCGAAATTTGTTAATACGGTCAATATCAAGTCTAAAAGTGTTATTTACGCTACCAATGCTTTAACCAAAGATTTGCAAATCGACCACAGCGATTCCGTAATTCCACAGCGTGGACAAATGTGGGCATCTGCTCCACTGAAAGCCGTGGATATCGCACGATTGAACGGTAACTACCATGCAGATCGCGGTTACCTCTATTACCGTACCCATGCCGGTCGCTTGCTCTTGGGTGGAGGACGTAACCAAGATTTCACTTCAGAGCAAACCACTGAATGGTCTGAAAACCAACGAATAAGTGCATATTTAAAAGCCTATTCTGTGGATGTATTGGGCCTGCCGCCTGATTTGGAATGGGAATCACGTTGGAGCGGCACCATGGGCTTTACCCAATCCGGACTTCCGCATTGTTTGGATTTGCAAAACGGAGACTGGTTGGTAGCGGGCATGAACGGTATGGGAATGGCCCTTGGGCCTGAAATGGGCAGACGAGTAGCCTGTATGGCCCTGCAGGTCAAAGCCTGAACTGCGCTCTACGCGTGACCCCTTGCCGCAAGCCAACGCTCCGCATCGAGGGCGGCCATGCATCCGGTACCCGCAGCGGTTACCGCTTGCCGATAAATTTTGTCTTGGGCGTCTCCTGCCGCGAAAACCCCTTCGATCTTGGTCCGTGTGGAACCGGGCAACGTGAGCAGGTAACCCGTCTCGTCCATATCCAACTGACCTTGGAACAGCGATGTATTCGGTGTGTGCCCTATCGCCACAAAGAAGCCTTGAACCGCAATTTCTCGAAGGCTCCCATCCACCGTATTGCGGAGTCGTACGCCTTCCACTTGATCACCACCTAAGATTTCATCGGTTTCGCTGTTCCAGTGAACCGTCAAATTCGGGGTGCGAAAAACCCTTTCTTGCATGGCTTTGGACGCTCTTAGTTCGTCCCTTCGGACAATCAAATGAACGGACTTGCATATTTTGGCCAGGTAGGTCGCCTCCTCTGCAGCCGTATCCCCACCGCCTACGACCGCCACATCTTGACCCCTGAAGAAAAATCCATCGCATACCGCGCATGCCGATACGCCGTGACCGTTCAATCGCTGTTCAGATGGCAAACCCAACCACTTGGCGGAAGCACCGGTAGCGATAATGACAGCATCGGCCGTCAATTCTACTTGGCCATCCACGGTGATGCGTTTGGGATGGGCGTTCAAATCAACCTTGGTGACGATACCGTAACGTATATCGGTCCCCATGCGCAATGCTTGTTGCCGGAAGTCTTCCATCATCTGAGGCCCTTGGACCCCTGCTGCATAGCCCGGGTAATTTTCGACTTCGGTGGTGATGGTCAGTTGGCCACCGGGTTGGAGACCTTGGTACAGAAGAGGGTTAAGTCCTGCCCTTGCAGCGTAAATCGCGGCGGTATATCCGGCAGGCCCGGAACCGATGATGAGGACGGCATGATGTTCCATGATGGTGGCGTCGCTTTTAAAGAAATGACCTCGCGAAAATACGATGTTTACTTGGGTACGATGTACCGATAATGTACCGACCCGTACCCTGCCCATAGCCCCAAGGCACCACCGCGCAGAGCCTTCAAATTCGTGGTCACCGTGGGTTGGGCCCCGAAGGGACCGCCCCCACCTCCTGCGGCCTGCGCCAGGCTACGCCAGAACAAGAAACCGGTACGGTCAATCGATGCCCATTTGATATCGATGGTATCCTCAGCTTGAAACAAACCAAACTCCTCAAAGGTGGTGGAATCGTTGAACAAATAAGCTTCTTTGCCTCGTGGTAACACAAAGTCAATGGATTGGCCGTTGAAGAATTGATCGTCGTAAACAGAGTTGAAAGCGGTTGACCACTGGACCTCGCTGTTGGATTTGGTAAAAACCCGAACCTGATCGCCAGTGGCCTGCGGATCACGGTAACGGTAATACAGTTGGACCAGTTCGCTATCCCTTCTTGTTGGGGTCGCCGAGGGATTGGACTGCCTTTGGATGGCAGCCCGCGTTCGGGTCCAGATGGAATCCATTCGGGAAGGCGGTGGGACCAAGGTCGTAGCAGTTATTTCATGGTCAGGATGCACAATGCGCAAATGATAAACCTTGTTATACTGGCCACGAATTTTGTTCCCCACATAATTGAAGACCGTCCAATACTGAAGGATAGGAAATTCCGGAAGCTGTAAAGGTCTCAAGGTATCCACCACGGTATTCCCCAAGGAATCAAGGCAGGAGGCAATCACGGTGGCCCGATAGTCCAAAAGATTAAGAACGGCATTCAAATCCACAGGATCGAAATACGCAGAATTTCGGCTAAGGCTCACTTTGATCAGGGAATCAGGCTCTACCACCCCGTAAACCACGAGGTATGGCTTCGGTGGGGGTAAATCCAGGGTGATATTTTTCTCACAGCCCATCAGCAGCATGGAACTCCATAACCAGAAAAGCGACTTTCGTGCTGTTGGATGGAATAAAAGCCCCTTCATCTTCTCAAAATTTAAAGTTCCAGGTGATCGAAGGAATGATTGGGAACAACGAAACCTGCTTCGCCTGGACTTTGAGTGAGTTTTGTTGCAAAGAGCCTTCGTTATCCAGATAGATAAAGAAAGGATTTAATCGGCTGTAAATGTTATACACCGCGAAGACCCATTCCCCGAGGTAACGACTTCGTCTCCCCAAGCTTGGTTCTGATCCAGAAACCATCGTGGGTGGATTTGATCGTTCGGGCCGAGGCGTGTACACCGCCGAGAAATCCAATCGATGGTAGTTCGGTAATCGAAAGGAATTCCTGTCCCCTATTTGATCGATGATTTGACCCTCGAAGAAATAACGTGACTCAGGCAGCGTGTACGCATTACCCGTCGATAAAACAAAGGTTCCGGAAAATTTCCACCTTGGGCTTCGGATCCAGGAAGCCACCACGGATAAATCATGCCGACGATCGAATTTGTAAGGATAGGTCTTCCCGTTCATAATATCGGGAAAATTTCGGTTGGTCCATGACAGGGTGTAACCAATCCATCCGCTCAACGCACCTTTGGCTTTCTTCAGCAAAAATTCTGCTCCATAGGCCTCCCCTCGCCCGAAGACCAAGTCATTCTCGATCAACGGATTGAAACCGTTGATGGCGCCTTCCCGGAAATCAATTTGGTTGCGCAGGTCCTTGTAATACAATTCCACAGAGGTTTCGAACGTATTGCTTGCAAAATTCCGGAAATATCCTACGGCATATTGAATCCCAATTTGGGGCTTGACTTTGAGGGTGCTGGGGATCCACAAATCTGCAGGCAGTGAAGTCCCCGATGAAGAAGCCAAATGAATAAACTGCAAATTGCGGGTAATGCCAACTTTGAATGAAGACTGCTTGTTAATCAAGTATCGAAGGTTGAACCGCGGTTCCCACCCCGGATAGAAAACCACCTTACGACCGGGAGCGAATCCAACACTGTCCAATCTTTCTACCAAGGATAGGTCCTTGTAGCGTTCATAACTGTAAGGTCCGTATTGTTGAAACATGGCAAATCGAAGCCCCGCATTGATTTGCCATTGCTCGTTGATATCCCATTCATCCCGTAGATAGGCAGCCCATTCAATGGCGTTTAGTCGGGGAATGTTGTTGGTCTGAATATCGAATTCCCCGGTCCGTCCCTGGACCACCGAAGGTAGAAACCAATGCCTTATCCATTGGCTCCCTGCTTTGAGGCGATGACCCGTACTCAAATGGATATCAAAATCCTGCTTGAGCGTAACGTTACGAACCCCGGAATTCAAGCGTAATTGAAAATCATTTTGCTTGAAGCCCGTTCCAAAATTGAAATCGCTGTAGATCAAGGAATGATTCACAAAAACTCTGGGGCCAAGGATGCGGTTCCAACGCAAAGTCGCGGTAGTATTCCCCCAAGGTATATCAAATTGAAAACCGTTTTCGCGGTTATTGAAATTAAAAACATCTTTGCCAAGGTAAGCCGAGGCGTACAGCCTGTCTTTGGGGCTTGGCTGCCAATTGATTTTGGCGTTAAGGTCGTAGAAATAATATCCAGAGCCTTTGGCGGTGGCATCTTCAGGAATCAAGGGATCCACCAAGACATCAAGGTAAGTGCGCCTACCCGACAAGATGTAGGATGCTTTGCCCTGTTTGAGCGGCCCTTCGGTGGTAAAACGGGATGCGATCAAACCCAAGCCACCTTGGGTCACAAACTTTTGGTTATTCCCTTCCCGCATGCTTAGGTCCAAAACGGATGAAATCCTACCCCCGTATTCCGCCGGCATTCCCCCCTTGATGATTTGAGAGTTGGCCAAAGCATCGGCATTGAATACCGAGAAGAATCCGAACAAATGCGAAGCGTTGTAAACCACGGCCTCATCCAAGAGAATTAAGTTTTGGTCTGGACCTCCACCCCGGACATAAAAGCCCGTGGTCCCTTCTCCTCCATTTTTGATGCCGGGCAGAAGCTGAATGGTTTTGAGAATATCCGCCTCCCCCATCAAAGCAGGTAAGCTCTTGACTTGCTTGATATCCACTTCGCTGACACTCATCCGGCCCTGGGTTACGTTGGCATCTTCTCGCCGACCCAAAACCACCACCTCTGCAGCCTGAATACTGGTTTCTTGCAGGGTGAAATTGATCTGCTTGCTGGCAACCAGCGTTATGGTTTGCTGAATGGTCATGTAGCCCAGGTATTGAACGCTGAGCACATGGGTTCCTGAATCCAAAGTGAGCGCGTAATACCCGTAGGTATTGCTCGCAGTTCCCAAGCCTGCCCCTTCGACTTTGACGGTTGCCCCAAGCAGATTTTCACCGTTCTGACCCCTTAGGTAACCCGATACAGTATAGCGTGGAATTTTGCGAGGAGGTTCCTCCGAATCCTTTGCAAAACAATTAGGGGCGTGCAGCAAATGCAGCACCCCAAGAAGGATAGCGAACCGATAGGTTTTACGAATTAGCAGATTCAGGGAACGATGAGACAAGGGATGCGAGCTTGGTACGATAATCCTTCGATACCTATACCATACAAACCTGCCCCTGGTTTGTTTTCTAAAGGCAATAAATTCCTCTCCTTGTATAAACGAACATGTTCTTGGCTCTTGATGACTTGCCCGGTCATCGAATACCATGTGATTCGGTAATCACCGACCGGGATATCGGATTCCCATTCAAGGGTACATGGACTAGCCACCGATGCAGGCTGAGGAAAAATTCGAATTTGACGTTGATCGTTCATCGTATTCACCGAATACCCCGCTAAGCTCAATGCCAATTGCATATTCGGTATCCCGTAACCATGGACGGTGTCCGGGTTAGCCTGCCTGTTGGCGCAGCGCTGCAGCAAATCAAAAATTTCCATGTTACGACGACCAGGCAGGGCCTGCCATAAACAGGTTGCTAATCCGGCCATGATAGGTCCTGAAAAAGAAGTCCCCGAAATCCACGCAACACCCGGTCCCGGAATTTGACAAGAAGCGGCCCCGGCTCCAACGGACATGACATTGGGTTTAATTCTTCCATCAGCGGTAGGCCCCATGCTACTGAACCCCGCGCGCTGCCCCAAAGTATCCACTGCGCCGACAGCCAATACCGAATCACCGTCGGCCGCTGCTCCAATTTTGTACCAAGGACCTCCCCCATAGTTTCCAGCGGAATTAACCACCAAGATCCCTTTGGCCGCAGCCCAATCGGAAGCGATGGTCATTCGAGCGGTGTTGCCGTCCATATCCGACCAAGGATGATTCATGGACGGTTGATCAAAGGTGGTGTAGATTAACGAGGAATTAAAAACATCGGCCCCGGCGCTGTCTGCTCTTTCGGCAGCGGCTACCCAATTGTCTTCTTCAATGGGATTTTCGGAACCTCCAACATTGTTTTCGCTTCGGTAGAGCATATACTGCGCTTCTGGTGCGGTGCCCATGAGTTGACCCGGAATATTGGCGGCCAAACATCCCATAACATAGGTGCCATGGCTGTCAAACTCATAAACCCCGGTGTCCATGTCCACAAAATCATAGGTATCCACGATTCTGTTGCGTAAATACAGCGAATCAAAGACCGGCATGTTGGGCATGTTCACGAAACCTGCATCGAAAACTGCGATCCTCATCCCCTGCCCTCTGAAATTCTGATCATGCAAATAATCTCCTTTGTGCAATCGTATTTGCCCTCCGGAGAAACCGTAAACCGAGGTCGTTCGGTTAGTAATTTCAGGCTGCATTACCGACACCGTTAACTCTTCCACAAACTTGTCCTTAGGCAACCCAGCCCCTGGTGGACCTGCGACCCTTCCGTTGGGTGTAGCAAGTCGAACAAAAGGAAAATTCCAAATTCTTTGGCGAATCAACGAATCGTTGTTAGGGATTCTCACGGTAACTCCGTTGAGCCAACGGCTGCGGTGCTTGACGATGCCACCCGCTGCCTGAATACTGTCTATATAAGGCTGATAGACAGGCAAATCACTGCTATCCAAGGGGATTCCTTGGCGAACCCTCCGTGCAATGGAACGAGCAGAAAGAAAGGCCTGAGGTTGGTTGAGGCTGTAGGTCCCTGCAGGTTTGGAACGAAAAGCGATCCAATACCAGTCCCCGCTTTGGGCGCAGAGAGTATTCAGAAAAAAATAGTTAAAACATAGATAGGCAAGGAGGGTCAATCCCTTCATTCTGGAGCATCCATCGAAGGCCATATTTCTCATAGTCATTGTATAGATGGGGTCACTAACGTTTCTGGATGACGAGTGGTTTCACGATTCATGGGCAAGGAGGAATGGATCCAACCACCGCCCAGAACAGCATCCCCTTCATAGAACACCGCCGATTGGCCAGGGGCAATGGCTTTGACCGGAGCCATGAATTCAACCAAAACACGAGGACCATCCGATTTGACAAAGGCCGGTGTCCCAGGATCCTTGTAACGAATTTTCACAACAGCATCCATGCCCTCTTCGGGTACCTTCGCGATCTTCTGCCAATTCAATTGATGGACAACCATGGTGGTGCGGTCCAAATCCTCCAAATCCCCAAGTACCACCAAATTCCGCTCGGCATCAATGGAGACCACGTATTTAGGGGTCCCAAAGGCCGTCTCCAATCCTTTGCGTTGGCCTATCGTATAAAAGGGATATCCTTGATGGCGGCCAATACTTTGACCCTCGGTATCCACAAAGTCCCCTCCCATCACGCGTTGCTCCAAACCGGGCACCCTGCGTTTAAGGAAGCCTCGATAATCATTGTCCGGGACAAAACATATCTCATAGCTTTCAGGCTTGTTCACCAAGCTGCGGTAACCCCGCTCCATGGCCATGGCACGAATGGATTCCTTGGTATAAGCCCCCATAGGAAACAGGGTTTTCTTCAAGGCATCTTGGCTCAATCCCCATAGAACATAGGACTGGTCTTTGTTCAAATCATCCCCGCATAACACATAGCGCCTACCATCTTCGCTGGTAGACAAACGGGCGTAATGTCCGGTGGCCAAATGTTCGCAGTCCAATTGTTCGGCCCTCTGAAGCAGCGCATCCCATTTGATATGGGTATTGCACATGACGCAGGGATTGGGAGTTCGTCCAGCCAAATATTCTTCCACAAAATAATCAATAACAGAATCCCCAAAATTCTCCCGAATATCCAGGATGAAATGGGGAAAACCCAGCGAAACGGCAACCTCCCGGGCATCGTTAATGGAATCCAAGCTGCAACAACCGGTTTCTTTGCGGTTGCCCCCGGATGCCGCATAATCCCAGGTCTTCATGGTCAGGCCGACGACCTGATGTCCTTGCTCATGCATCAAAGCGGCCGTCATAGTGGAGTCCAATCCACCGCTCATGGCCACAAGCACCCTTGAAGAGGGTTTATTTATCAACATGAGGCAAATCTACGGGCATATGCAGGGTCTTCATTTCCCATTGACCCCTAATTTTGAAGATTAACTATGAGCCAAACATCCGCTAAGGAAGCCGCCCTTGTCCAACGACTCAAGGTCCTGGAACAAGAATTCAAAGTGGCCGGTCTTCGAATTCGTTATGAAAAAGGAAATTTTCAGTCCGGTTATTGCCTTTTTGAACAGCAAGGGGTGGTCATTGTGAACAAGTTCTTTTCCCTTGCAGCCAAAATTGAAACGCTTGAAGAATTAAAGCGATTTATCGAGGAAAGAGGCGCCGGGCTAGAGGCGGAACCTGTCGAAATTAAGGTTTCCGAGACGGCTGAAGCTTAGCAAGGATTTCGCAACATGGGTAAGCTTACGATTGAGTTTTTGGGAACAGGAACCTCCCAAGGGGTTCCCCTCATTGCCTGCGATTGCGGTGTATGCCATTCCGATGATCCCAAAGATCGACGCCTACGCTCTTCGGTTTGGGTTCAGCATCCCAAAGCTTCCGTAGTTATTGATTCGGGTCCAGACTTTCGGCAACAAATGTTACGTTCCGGGGTGAAAAACCTAGATGCCTTGCTGTTCACCCATGCTCACAAAGATCATATTGCCGGGACTGACGACGTTAGGGCATACAATTACCGGCAACAGAAACCCATGCCCATTTATGCGGACCTCAGGGTGCAAGAGGCCTTGAGAAGAGAATTTTACTATGCCTTTGAGGGCACCCGATATCCCGGAATTCCGGAATTGCATCTTATCGAAATAGACGATCAGCCTTTTGATTTGAACGGTATGCCGGTAATTCCCTTGCCCGTCATGCACATGAACCTTCCCGTCAAAGGTTTTCGAGTGGGGCCCTTTGCCTACATCACGGATGCCAATGCCATTCCGGTCTCCACGGTCCATCGGTTAGAAGGTTGCGAAGTCCTTGTTCTGAATGCCTTAAGGCATACCGCCCATCCCTCCCATTTCACTTTGGAACAGGCCGTGGAGCAGGCCCAGAAGATAGGGGCTCCCCTCACCTACCTCACCCATATTTCTCATCAACTGGGTCTTCATGAAGCCGTCCAAAAATCACTGCCTCCTGGAGTTTCCCTTGCCTACGATGGACTGCAATTATCCTTTGACATTCCTGATTAATTTTCGAACAAAATTTAGAACCCTATGGAACTCGGCACCAAATTACCTTATTTCGAACTTCGCGGCTGCGATCATCAAACCCATTCCCTCATGGATGTCAGCGATAAATCCTGCATCCTGATCATGTTCATTTGCAACCATTGTCCTTATGTTGTTGCGTATTTGGACCGTATTGCCAAATTAATTGAGCATTATTACGAGGATAACCTTGGGGTTCTTCTCATCAATTCCAACGACCCCACCAAATACCCCATCGATTCCTTTGAAGGCATGCAAACCTTGGCCAAACAATTCGGCTGGGAGTCCATGTACCTGCATGACGAGGATCAAACGGTGGCAAGGTTGTTCGGCGCCCAGCGGACGCCTGAAGCCTTTCTGTTCAATTCCAACCGCGAATTGGTCTATCACGGCGCAATCGATGATAGCTGGGAGCAACCCAATTTGGTGACCAAAGTTTACCTGGAAGACGCCGTGGAAAATACCCTGGACGGTTTGGAAGTGGATATACCGCATGTGGATCCTGTTGGTTGCACCATCAAGTGGAAGGCCAATTAATTCAAAAGACATGACCCACGAAATTCCCTGGAACGACGAACGTTGGAAGGCAGCTCAGTCCTTGATCGAGTCGGCCTGGGCCTCGCTAGAACAACGCTCCAATCCCGAGGTCCTGCAAGCGGTGGAGGATACCATGGCGGCTCTGGATCAGGGAATTTTGAGAACCGCATCCCCGGGTATCCACGGAGAATGGGAGGTTCATGAATGGGTTAAAATGGCGGTTCTCTTGTACTTTCCTGCGCATTCATCCCGTGTTTTGGAGGCCGGTGATTTGGCCTTCTACGATAAAGTACCCATCAAAACCTCCTTCGCCGCCTCGGGCATCCGTGTTGTTCCTCCTGCGGTTATTCGATACAGTGCCTTCGTGGAAAAAGACTGCATTGTGATGCCCTCGTTCATTAATGTGGGGGCTCGGGTTGGATCAGGCACCATGGTTGATACCTGGGCAACCGTTGGTTCTTGTGCGCAGATTGGTCGAAGGGTACACCTCAGTGGAGGAGTTGGTATCGGTGGTGTATTGGAACCTGTGCAAGCCAAACCGGTCATCGTGGAGGACGATTGCTTTGTCGGCTCACGCTGTATTGTGGTGGAGGGGGTACACCTCGAACAAGGTGTGGTCCTGGGCGCAGGGGTTACGCTGACAGGGTCCTCCCCCATCCTTGATGTGAGCGGATCCGAAACGCATATGCTCAAAGGGAGGGTACCTGCAAGATCCGTCGTCATCCCCGGCAGCATGACCAAGAACTTTCCTTCAGGTCCCGCTCAAGTGGCATGTGCCCTCATCATTGGACAACGCCATGCGGGCACCGATCTCAAAACATCACTGAACGACGCCCTGCGAGAATTTGAGGTAACCGTCTAGGTTTACCGCTGCCTTGCTCGCCTATTTCTTGCGAAACTGGGCGTAGCGCTTCTGGAATTTTTCGACCTTGGGCCGAACCACCATGCGGCAATACGGTTCTTCGCCATGAAGCCTGAAATATTCTTGGTGGTAATTCTCTGCCACATAAAACTCCGTTGCGGGCTTAACCTCGGTAACGATGGGGTCTTGGTAAATCTTTTCGGATTGCAAACTTTGGATGAGTTTTTGGGCGACACGGGCTTGTTCCTCCTCGTAATAAAAAATAGCGGATCGGTACTGGGTTCCGACGTCTGCTCCCTGCCTGTTCAGGGTTGTGGGGTCATGGGTTCCAAAAAATATCTCCAACAGATCACGCAGAGCAATAACCTTGGGCTGGTATTCCATGTCCACCACTTCAGCGTGTCCTGTTTTACCAGTGCAAACTTCACGATAGCTGGGGTTTCGAAGGGTACCACCCATGTATCCTGAGCGAACATTCCGAATGCCTTCCACTTGCTCGAAAATGGCTTCTACACACCAAAAACAACCGGCACCCAGGGTGATTCTTTTCCAAGTACAGGGCTTGTCCATGGTGGAATCTTCGTTAGGTGCAGGAGCGAAATCGTGGAGGTTCTCTGCGGTGGATAGGGTCATAGGAAAAAGGAGCATCAAAGCCCGCAGCCAATTTTTCAAGACGAAGTTGCTTGGTATTTGTCCAAGATTCGCCGCAGGTCAGCTTGGCGGTAAGCGATGGATTTCATGGTTTTGCGGTCGGTCTCCCTATACACCATGTACAAGTCACCCACTTGTTCGATCATGCAGGTTTCACCTTTGGTTTGCTTGTAATGCTCAGCGGTCTGTTCGGCTAAAGCCAACGTTGCGCATGCTTTGCTCATGTTGGAGTCGTGAACTTCCGCGAACAATTCCGCGAAGATGGGGCCAAGACCAAGTTCATGAATGGCACCGCTTAACACATACTGAAGGTCGCACAACGCGTCAGCAGCTTCCACCAAATCCTTTTGCTTGAGCGCTTGGGTGAACTCCTGCAATTCTTCGGCCAACAGATTGATGCGTAGGTTACAGCGATCCTCTGAAGGAATGCGCGGACTGTGATGCACCGGGTGTTGAAACAAATGATGAAATTCTCCGACTTGATTCAGGGATTCAGCTTCGGGAAATTCGTGACCCTCCATGAGGAAACGAAATTAATAGGCTGTAGGAGGGGTATCGTCATCCCCACGCTCTTGACGATCGTAATCGTAATCCGGCATAAGCTCGGTTTTGACGTAATCGATGGCCTCTTGTAGACCGCTGAGGAATTTGTTGAAGTCCTCTTTGTAGAGAAAAATTTTGTGCTTGACGTATTGGCCATCATCAAAACCCTTCTTGCTCTCGGTCAGGATGAGGTAATAATCGTTACCACGGGTCGATTTCACGTCAAAGAAATAAGTTCTTTTACCAGCCCTTACTCGTTTGCTGAATACTTCTTCGCGATCCCTGTGGCGCTCGCCTCCGTAAAAATCATCCATAAATTAAATTTGTGCTTCAAAAATAGGCAAGGCAAGGGTATTTGAGCCGCTTCCATCGACTTGCATTCGGTGCAACTGGGCGTAGAGAGCGCAATTCGTTAACAGTTCTTGATGTTTGCCTTGGGCCAAGAGTTCCCCTTGGTGCATGACATAGATTCGATCGGCTTGGATCAACGGCTTAATCTTCAGGGAAATAAGAATTATGCCTCGCTGCCCTTGGTCACCCAAAAGCTTGGACATCAAAGCCTCCTCGGTGCCGCTATCCAAGGCCGAAAGGGCATCGTCCAAAATCACCCATTCAGGGTCTCTAATCCATGCTCTGGCCAAAGCAAGCCGCTGCTTCTGTCCCCCGGACAGCTGAACCCCCCGCTCCCCAATAACGGTTTCCAACCCATTCGGCAAGGCGCTAACCCAGGGTCCGAGTTCGACCAGTTCCAAGACTTCCATGCATCGTTGCCTATCCGCTGAAGGAGCGCCCAGCCTCAGGTTCTCAAGAAGGGTATCGTTGAAAAAATAGTTTTCCTGAGGGACCCATGCGGTATGCGTGTAAACCACCGACTCGTTCCAGTCACCAAGGACACGATCCCCCAAGAGTAGCGAACCCCTTTGGGGGGTTAATTGACCAGCAAACAATTGCCATAAGGTGCTTTTTCCACTGCCTATGGTGCCGGTGATCCCAATAAACTGACCTGGAAGGGCCTCAAAATCTGAAATATGCAAGGAGAAATTCCGGTTAGGGTATGCAAAATGGACGGCCTTCAACGACCAAGCCCAGGGCAAAGGTTGCGACCATCCTTGAACCCTGTTGGATCTGGGAGAGGCCTTCAGCAAGGGTGCGATTCGGGATAGGGCCGCTTTGGATTGTTGGTAGATCGAGGCAACCCAACCTAAAGAGGTCACAGGCCAGGTGAGCATGTTGATGTAGATGATGAATTCGGCAATATTGCCCAAGGTTATGGCTCCTTGGGCCAAGAGATGCCCCCCTATCCATACCGTCAACAGGGTGCTAAGGCCCACCAAGGCCAAGGCCAATGGGAAAAACAAAGCATCCGCTCGAGCAAAGGCCAAATTCTTGGATTTGTACCCTTGAAGCTCCAGGTCAAAAGCTCCACGAAAACCGGGCTCTGCCCCAAAGGCTTGGATGAGTTTCATCCCCACCAAACTTTCTTGAACAAACGCGGTCATTCGACCCAGGTGGGCCTGTATGGCTGCCGATCTCGACAAAATCTTGAGATTGAGCAGGTAGATGCCCAGGACCAAAAAAGGCAACGGGGTCAAAACCCAAAGCGTAAGTTGGGGACTAACGCGGAGCATGACTCCGATAACCATGATAAACAAGACCAAGAGGTTTAGGCTGTACATTAAGCCCGGCCCCAAAAACATCCGAATTTTGCCCACATCTTCGGTCATTCTCGAAATGAGGTCCCCGCTTGCATATTCTTTGACCCGGGATGGGGACATGGCCAAAATTTGAGCAAAGAGCCTATCCTTCATGGTCTGTTCACAACGCCTGGACATGACAATCAGGGTTTGTCTCATCCAATACATGGTGATACCACGGGCCAGCGTTGCGCCCAACAAGGCCAACAAAAGCAAACCCAAACCGGATCCGGGCGTGTTACCCACCGCATCCATCAATTGACGGATAATTTGAGGTGGCAAAACCCCAAAAACATTGGTCATGAGGAGGCAGAACAGCCCGGGCAGGACCCATTTTTCGTGGCCACGCAATTGGCTCAGAAGGGCCGACATTGATTTCACTGTGCAAAATAAGGTCATACCACGAGCCTTTGGGTTATTTTTGCCCCATAAGTCCAAGCAGATCCCCAAACCCTGACCCATGCTCGAAACCTTATCGACCACAACCCCCAAAGGTTCCATGGCCACCATGCAAGAAATGGGCCATGAACAATTGGTTTATTGCCACGATGAGGCATCCGGACTGAAAGCTATGATCGGCATTCATTCGACGGTTTTGGGTCCAGCCTTGGGGGGAACCCGAATGTGGAATTATAAGAACGAAGACGAAGCCGTTCGAGATGTGTTAAGACTTTCTCAGGGCATGACCTACAAGGCTGCCGTCGCAGGTCTCAACCTTGGCGGGGGCAAAGCCGTCATCATTGGCAATTCTCGGACAGACAAGTCCGAAGCAATGTTCAAAGCCTACGGACGTTTTGTGAATTCACTTTCTGGCAAATACATCACGGCCGAAGATGTAGGAACCTCTAAAACCGATATGGCGTGGATCGCTTCGGAGACAGCCCACGTCAGCGGTTTGCCTGAAAACATGGGCGGATCCGGAGATCCATCGCCCGTGACGGCCTATGGCGTTTATATGGGCATGAAAGCCGGTGCCCAAACGGTTTTTGGAACCAACGATCTGGCAGGTCGCCGTGTTTTGGTTCAAGGAATCGGTAACGTAGGCAGCTATTTGATTGACCATTTGATTTCAGAAGGCGCCAAGGTTTATATCTCCGACATCTACGATCCAGCTATCGAAGCTTTAATGAAGAAATACCAAGGCCTTACCGTGGTCCATCCATCAACAGTGGCTGAGGCCGATGTGGATATTTACGCCCCATGCGCTTTGGGCGGAACCTTGAACAGCGAATCCATCCCCTTGTTGCGCTGCAGCCTTATCGCCGGTGGAGCCAACAACCAATTGGCCGAAGAATCGGATATGCAAAGGCTTATGGATCGCAGCATTGCCTATGCCCCCGATTTTGTGATCAATGCTGGAGGCCTCATCAATGTCTACGCCGAAATCAAAGGCTTCAACCGGGATTGGGCCATGGAGCAAACTCGTAACATTTATCAACAAACACTCGCGATTTTTGAACAGGCCAGCAACGATCAGTTAAGCACCAACAAGGCCGCCATACAATTGGCTCAAAAACGCTTGTCCTCTGCTTCATCATGATCAACCGACATCATCTGCGCGTCAAACTTCTGCAATGGATTTTTGCGAGCAGACAACAGGGGCAGGACGATTACACATTGGTCACTCAACAATTTCAGAATTCTGCCACCCTTTCGCTACGATCTTTGGTCATGGCCTTCGTTCTCTTGGAACGTTTGATACAATACGCCAAGCTTCGTGACGAGGAACGCTCCGGCAAACTCCTCGAAAGAAATCGTCAAACCGGCCCGGGGCATGCTTTGGCGAATCATCCTTTGGCAGAAATTCTTGAGAATGATTCACTGTACCGCAAGGCTTTACAATTGTGCGCTGTGGAGCATTTGGAAGTGACATCGGATATGATGCGTGCTCTATTTGATCACATCAACGAAGGCAAATGTGCAGGGACCAAAATTGGATTCGATGAACTCCGAGGAATCGTAGGCATCAAAACTATTTTTGAGAAATGTATTTCTTCGGGTGACTGGTACAGTCCTTGGCAGTCGGAACACAATTTGTATTGGGATTCGGATCGTTACCTGATCGACCGCCAAGTCCTGCAAATTTTGTTGAAGTTATCGGAGGGTGAAAGCTTCCCCGATGCTCAAGGTATCCTCAAGGCATGGCAAAGCGACGATCGCTTGGTAAGCACCATGTTTAAAGAATTGCTTCAGGATTCCACGGCCTATCAATCTCTCATCGAAGCCCATACAGGACAATGGGATCCTGAAAGGCTGGCTCGCGTTGATTTTTTGATTTTGCAAATGGCCTGTGTAGAATTGAGCCTCTTCCCGGAGATCCCCGTCAAGGTGACCATCAATGAGTACATCGAATTAGCCAAAGTTTATTCGACGCCCCAGTCGGCGGCCTTTGTGAACGGTTTGTTGGACAAAATCAAAGCCGATATGCAGCAAAAGGGCCTGATCTCGAAAAGCGGTCGTGGCTTGGTGGAGTCGTGATCTTGTTTTCCATAATCCTCCCAAAAATGTTGAAACAAAATTCTTCACTGTTCAAGATTCCTGGTTTGGTGAGTCTAGGACTGGCATTGTGGATCACGTGTGGTTTACTTGGTACAGCTTGTCAAAACCAAGGCGAGTCCGGAAAGCTCAACGCGGAAGATGTGGAGTTGCCGGTAGATCACGATGGGCAGGCTGATCAAAAGTCCTTACCCGTCATGGCCTTCGACAAAAAAATTCACGATTTTGGAGAACTTCAAGCCGGTGAAAAGGTCTCGTATTCTTTCCGTTTTGTCAATCGTGGCAGTCGTGATTTGGTCATTCAAAACGCCAGCGGTTCCTGCGGTTGCACCGTACCGGACTTTCCCAAAGAACCCATTCCCCCAGGGAAAGAAGGTTATATCAGGGTTCTTTTTAATTCTGAAGGCAAAAACGGAGTTCAAGAAAAGCAGGTCACCGTGCTTGCCAACACCTTTCCCAACACCAACGAAATACGAATCAAGGCCAGTATTATTCCTTAGAAATCTGAATCTTTCCATTTACCTAAACCTTTAACATGAACCTCTCTACGTTTTTCTTGATGTCCCCTCCCCCTTCCGGTGCCGGCGCTCCTGCTCCGTGGATGCAGTTGTTGCCATGGGCTGCCATTTTTGTGGTATTCTATTTCTTTATGATTCGCCCTCAATCGGTTAAGGCCAAAGAGGAGAGGAAGTTTCGAGACAATCTCCAAAAGGGAGACCGTGTCGTGACCATCGGGGGAATGCACGGGAAAATAGCCGAGACCTCCTCCGAATGGATCATTCTTGAATCCGAATCACAAGCCAAGTTCAAGGTAGAGCGTTCAGCCATCTCCAAGGAAACGACTTTGAGCGCCTATCCTCCAACAAGTAAGTGAACAAGAGGGTCGGCCTGACCGGGAATATGGGGTCGGGCAAAACGTTGGTTGCGGGAATTTTCACCCATTTGGGCATTCCTGTTTACAACGCTGATGAACGGGCTCGAGCCCTCATGAGCGTTCATGGCCCACTCCAAAACGCAATCGTCAACCTATTGGGATCCGAAGCTTACCGGGAAGACGGAATCCTTGACCGAGCTTACATTGCCAAGCGTGTTTTTCAGGACGCGGCCCTGCTGCAAGCCTTGAACAAGTTGGTTCATCCGGCCGTGGCAGCCGATTCCCAGCAATGGGATGCCTTGCAAAGTTCACCCTATACCTTGCATGAAGCCGCTCTATTGGTGCAAAGTGGTTCATCCATGCAGATGCGTTGCAATATCTTGGTCACTGCCCCGGAACTGTTGCGCATGGACCGGGTCCGCCAACGCAACGGGTGGTCGGATTCGAAAATCTTGGATCGACTAAAGCATCAATGGAGCGAAGAACGACTAAGGCCTCATTGCCGATACAGCATTATCAACGACGGCACCCACTCCTTAATCGAGCAAGTAATCGGTATTCATCGCTTGATCCTTCTGGATTTGGGGAAATAGTTGGTGATCCTCACCCCGTTCTTGTGCATCCAGCCTAATCCCAACCCTTGGTACGTGATAAGGTTCCATCCGTCACGCAAGTCCCCCATTTGCAGCGGCTGGCCCTGGAGGTACCAGCTGACCAGCGGTTCTTCCAAGGGGATTTCATGCCATTCGAATCCCTCCGAATCAAGTTGGGACTGCAAGGTTGAGGTTCGACGCCTACCCAAGGCGTGAGCGAGATCTTGGCTGGGAACACCTTCTTTGGACCATAGCGATAAGCGGTCTCGCAGGATCTTTGCCTGCTTAGGCCAATGTGTTTTAAGGAATGCGGTTCTTTCTTCCACCGATGAAATAGATTGGTGGTTCATGGCAACCACCGACTCGTAAGATGAATCGGCCTTCCCATGGGCCTTTCTCATCACAGCGCAGAAAAAACCCTCTCCTGCGACCTTACCCGGAAGGGCCCACCATGCGGAACTCCCTGCCGGCCATTCCTTGTCGATGGCCGAAGCCGAGATAAATCCCCATTCATCAGGGATTTGCAGCTCCATTAACTCCATAACACCGCTTGAGATCCAAGGCCTTATCATCGCTGTATTTTCGGAGAAACCAAAGGTGCACGTGCAGTAAATCATCCATCCACCTGGACGTAAGCTTTGAATCAAAGAGGCCAGAATAGGCTGTTGGATTTGTGAACAAGCCTCGCATTTGCCCAAGGACCAGTCCTTGATCGCCTCTTGGTTTTTGCGAAACATACCCTCTCCGCTGCAGGGAATATCCACCAAAATTCCATCCCATAGGTTGGGAACTTTTCCCCACTCGGTGGCATCCGCATTGGTGACGATCACTTGAGATGACCCGGTCCTTGATACCGTTTCCAGCAAGGTTTCCAAGCGGTCTTGTTGGGGTTCCGATGCGACGAGCAAGCCTTCTGGAGCTAAGTGTTGAAGCAACGTGAGGGTCTTACCACCGGGTGCGGCACAAGCATCCAAGATCAGATTCATTGCCAAACCTGATGCGCGTAATTTTGATAGAAGAAAATCCAAGAGAAGGCCCGAGGCCTCTTGTACATGCCAGGCCCCTGCCTGATATCCGGGATAAAAATGAATGGGATGTGACTCGTCCTCTCGTTTTCGATGGAACCACTGCGCCGCTGGGCACCATGGAACGACCCCAATGCTTTCGAAGCCCCTCATTTCTCGGGGGTCGATTTCGTCCAAAACCCTAAGCGTCCTGGGAGCAGGCTCGGTAGAATAAAGTTCGTCAATCAGATCTTCGGCTGCTGACCCAAATTCGACCCGCAGCCTTTCAAGAAATGGAAGTGGTAAATTTCGAGAGAGCACCCTCCAAGACTGGAAAACTATGGCTTGGTACCTTGGCTCTTGGCACCCTCCCGCTTCTTTTTCATTTCCAACATCATGTCGTTCATTTTGAGGCGAGCATACAATTGTTGCAGAGAAATCATGGTGTTGTTATCATCAGGTTGCAATTCGTGTGCCTTTTCAAGAACAGGCCTTGCTTTTTCGAAGGCAGCCTTGGCTTTGGCATCTGCGGCTTCGAATTCTTTTTGTTTGGAGAAGGGGATTTTATCCGCTTGGTTGGCGATTTCCGCCGCGGCATTGAAGTACATGGCCCCTAGATTGTAGTAGGGGTCAAAATAATCAGCTTTGAGCTCGATCGCTTTTTTGTAATCGGCCTCTGCGAGATCTGATTTTTTGGTGTTATCATAAGCCGTACCGCGAGCGAAATACAAATTAACATTCGATGGATCCAAGGTAATTGCCGCAGTTAATTTCTCGATGGCCATTTCTTGCTTGCCCTGAATGAGGTAAATATTGAGCTCATCGATAACCAGTCCGATGTCGTTGGGATACGCGGTTCTACCCTGCTGCAAATAGGTCAAGGCGGCTGCGGTATCACCGGCGATTTTGGATAGTCTTGCCAGTTCAACGAATACACCGGGTTTATTGTAGCCGTGTGTGAGCAATGCCTGCCAATATTCCTTGGCCTTGGCGTTCTCGTTCATTTTTCCACAGGTCAATGCCGCATTGAACAAAACCGAGGTATCCTGAGGACTTACGCTCAGAAGTTGTTCGAAACGATATAGGGCTCCAGAATAATCTTTATTCACGTAGGCGTCCACACCTTCGTTGTAAAATCCCGCTTGTATGTTGAGTACCTTCTTGGATGCATCATCGCGGTGGTCATTTTTGGTGTCCAATTCAATGCATCGACGATAGGATTCCCAGGCTATATCCAAGGCTTCAGGGAATTTGGGAGCCCATGTGGTATCCCCGTAAATACCCAAGTGCACCTCACCCCTGTAGAACCAAGCTTTGGCAGAGTTTTGAGTTTTGGGATGCATGATAGCTTCGTCAATGGACTGTTTGGCCTTATCAAATTCCCCATAACGAATATAGATAATAGCACTTTGGACCTTGTTGGGTTGGGCCATGGCGGTCATCAAGGAACAAACCATGGCAAGGGCGAGAAGGATGGCTTTCATTGGATTGGGATTGGGTGTTATGAAGCGATAATGCAAATCTAATCAAGGGGGATTAATGAATTTTCAAGAGGTATTAATGGGTTTGTTATCCTTGATCCTCGGAGTTTCCGGGGGCTGTTCCCTCTTGGTTTGAAGGTTCGATGCTATCGGATTCAGTAGATTCGTCTTTTTCGACCCTGGCCACCGAGGCAATTTGATCATCGCCATCCAGACGAATCAAGCGCACGCCCTGGGTGGCACGACCCATGATCCTCAGGGATTCAACGCCGATACGGATAGCGACACCGCTTTTGTTGATAATCATCAAATCGTCGCGGTCTTCCACGGCTTGCAAGGCGACGAGTTTACCGGTTTTGTCGGTAATGTTGAGGGTCCGGACTCCTTTGCCACCGCGATTGGTCACCCGATAATCCTCCATTTCAGAGCGTTTGCCGTAGCCATTTTCAGAAACCACCAGCAAGGTCGTGGATGCCTGCTGAACGCAAACCATCCCGATTACTTCTTCGATGGATTCATCGCAAGTAATCCCCTTCACGCCGGTTGCATTTCGGCCCATGGGTCTAACCTTGGACTCCGGAAAACGAATTGCACGACCAGAACTTACGGCCATGATGATTTCAGACTGCCCATCGGTCAACCTCGCCTCTAGAAGTTGGTCCCCTTCGTTGACGGAGATTGCGTTGATTCCGTTGGCTCTGGGACGGCTGTAGGCCTCCAAAGTGGTTTTCTTGATAATACCGCTACGGGTGCAGAAGACTATAAAATTATTTTCGAGATAGGCGCGGTCATCCAAACTACGAACCGTGATATAGGCCCGGATTTTGTCATCCGAAGGGATTTGCAACAGATTTTGGACGGCTCTGCCTTTGGTGTTTTTGGCGCCTTCTGGAATTTCATAAACTTTCATCCAAAAACATCGACCACGTTCTGTGAACAACAACATGTAATGGTGAGTAGAGGCCACGACCATATGCTCGATGAAATCCTCATCACGGGTGGCACCACCCATTGCCCCACGGCCTCCTCGATGTTGGACACGGTATTCTGCAACAGGGGTGCGCTTGATATACCCCATATGGGAAACGGTGACCACGACATCCTCTTCTTCGATCATGTCTTCCATCCGAAAATCCCCGGCAGCATAGACGATTTCGGAGCGGCGGGCGTCTCCGAATTTATCCTTGATTTCTGTGAGCTCGTCCTTGATAATTTGCATGCGCAGTCCTTCGTCGGAGATAATCGCTTTGAGCCTGGCAATCAGGGCCATAATCTCCGCGTATTCTTGACGGATTTTATCACGCTCCATTCCGGTAAGTCGCTGCAAGCGCAATTCGAGAATGGCCTTGGCCTGGATTTCACTCAAACCAAATTGCGATACAAGCCCTTCCTTCGCAATATCGGGGGTTGAAGACGCCCGAATCAAGGCGATAATTTCATCCAAATGATCCAACGCGATGAGGTAACCCTCCAGGATATGTGCTTTTCGTTCCGCTTCAGCCAATTCATAGCGCGTTCTTCGCAGGACAACTTCGTGACGATGATCCACGAAATGCCGGATCATATCCAAGAGGTTTAAGGCCTGAGGCCTGCCTTTGACAAGGGCAATGTTGTTGACCGAAAAGGAACTCTGCAGGGAGGTGTATTTGTACAGGTGGTTGAGGACCACAGAGGCCATCGCGTCTTTGCGTATTTCGTAAACGATGCGCATGCCGTCGCGGTCCGATTCATCGCGGATTTCGGAGATGCCTTCCAATTTCTTTTCGTTGACCAGATCACCAGTCTTCTGCAGCATATCCGCCTTGTTCACCAGATACGGTATTTCGGTGACGATAATTCGTTCACGACCATTATCCAGGACCTCGATGGAGGCCTTGGCCCGAATCACGACCCTACCCCTTCCGGTCAGCAGCGCTTCCCGGATCCCTTCGTAACCGTACAGAATACCCCCTGTTGGAAAGTCCGGAGCTTTGACATATTGCAGGAGGGCATCGCAAGCAATATCTCTGTTGTCGATGTAGGCATGGATGCCATCGATAATCTCGGACAGATTGTGTGGTGCCATGTTGGTGGCCATACCCACAGCAATACCTGCAGAACCGTTCATGAGCAAATTGGGGAACTTGCAGGGCATGACCGTGGGTTCCTCCAATGAATCATCGAAATTGAGTTGAAAATCAACGGTTTCTTTCTCAATGTCTGCCAGCATTTCTTCGGCAAGTTTGGTCAAACGAGCCTCCGTATAACGCATTGCCGCAGGGCTATCTCCATCCACCGATCCGAAATTACCCTGTCCATCCACCAAAGGATAGCGCATGGACCACGGTTGGGCCATGCGGACCATGGTATCGTACACCGAAGAATCACCGTGAGGATGGTATTTACCCAAGACCTCACCGACAATACGGGCGGATTTCTTGTAGGGTTTGTTGTACGAAAGCCCCAGTTCGTTCATCCCAAACAGCACCCTACGGTGAACAGGTTTTAACCCATCGCGCACATCGGGTAGAGCTCTGGAAACGATAACCGACATCGAATAATCGATGTAAGCGGATTTCATTTCTTCCTCAATGAGAATGGGTATAATTTTCGACGTTTCGGACATGGATGGGCTTTGACTTTATCGCTACAAAATACGGCATTTCAACGGCATTTAGGGCTGTTTTGGGACTCAAAATATCTAATTCTTGATAAGAAAATCGATTATGAGGTTCAATCGAACCCTTAATCCACGACTCGAACATTTTTGAACTAATTTGGCGTTGAAATACGGTGGTGTTCCCCCGATTTTTCTTTCCCCATCCAAACCCGCCTCCTCGTCCATGAACTACGCTTTTATGTTAACCCTGCCACTAAGGCTTCAAATGGAGACCACTACCCCTCCCGCATCCCTCAACGTGCTGGACCTGGCCCTCAAAGGGGGTCCATTCATGATCCCGCTCTTGGCCTTTTCCATCTTAACGGTATACCTAATGGTGGAGCGCTATTTCACCCTCAAACGTTATCGCCAAGGTTTGGATGCTTTGCACCGGGATATCCAAGTCTATATCAAAGCCGGTCAGGCCGCTCAAGCCATCGAAACCTGCAAAAGATCTGATCTACCCCTGGCTCGATTGTACCTACAATTGTTCGAGAAAAGGCCGACTCTTTCCATGGAATCGATGCGGGAACACATGGACTATTACGGCAAAAAAGAATCAGTGCACTACGAAAAGAACCTTGCGATGATGGCCACCGTATCCGGTGCTGCCCCTATGGTTGGATTCTTAGGTACCGTAACGGGAATGATACGCGCCTTTTATCAGATGTCCATATCAGGGGCATCCATTGATCCCTCCAAATTATCCGGCGGTATTTACGAAGCCATGGTCACGACGGCTGCAGGTTTGATGGTCGGAATCCTTGCTTATTTGGCCTATAACTACTTCACTGTCAAGGTAGAAAGACAACTCACGGAATTGGAATTTATGGTTGGTGATACCCTCGAACTTACCGAGAAATACCCTATCGCATGAATTTTCGTAAAGCATCCAAAGTCAAAGCCGATTTCAGCATGGCTTCCATGACGGATATCGTTTTTCTCCTGCTTATTTTTTTCTTGCTTACCTCGACCTTGGTGGCGCCTCAAGCCCTCAAATTGCTGTTGCCCAAAGGCAAAGGACAAACCGTCCAGAAGCAAGCCATTCGGATCAGCATTGATAGCCTATCGCAGTACTACCTCGACGACCAAAAGGTCAACAAAGAATCCCTGAAAGGAAGACTACTTTCCCTTGCTGCAGCGGATACCAGCCAAACTTTGATGTTACAGAGTCATCGGTTGGTTCCTGTTCAAGAGGTGGTCGATGTGATGCAATGGGCCCAGGAGGCTCGCCTCAAAATGGTTTTGGCAACCGATCCAAGGTGAAAGGAACTGACCGTTCACAGGCCAAGGCATGGGCTTTTAGTCTGCTTCTTCACCTGATTTTGGTGCTGATCCTTGGATTTTTGACCTTGGGAATACCCCAAAATGATCCTGCCGAGAACAAAGCCGGGGGCATGGCTTTGGCCTTGGGCGTCCCGGATGGTTTAGCGGAAGCGGATCCCTCCGTAAACTCTTCATCGGAGCAAAGCGCTGAAACCGCTCTTCCAGAGCCCAAACCTGATCCTACTAACCCCAAATCCCCCCCTGTTGCAACGCAAGAATTGGAAGATGCCCCTGTGGTGAACACCAAAACCAGTCCTTCGGCAGAAACCAAGCCCATGAATCCTCGTTTGAAGAATTTGCTCAACCGCAAAAATCCCTCAAACCAAAGCAGCAAGCAAAGCCCTTCTCAAGGAGTGGAAGATGGATCCCCGGAATCCAAAGGTCAAAGCAACGGGAGCGGTGGCTTTTCGGCCAGTGGTGATGGCCTGGAAAACAGAGGTTTTGCGCAGGATCCGGATCCGGAGGAATTTAGAATTCTTGATGCTCAAGTGGATATTCCCATTGAAGTGGATCGTGAAGGACGAGTGCGTGTTATCGGAACACCCAAAAGCACCAAACCCCTGACGGCTCAACAACGCAGAGCTTTGGTAGAGGCTACTCAAAAAGCTCGATTTAAGCGTAATGACAACGGCAAAGAAGTTCAACGTGGAATTTTAAAATATGAATTAAAAATTCGTAACAAAAAATAAGAAAGGTCTTTTTTCAAGAATAGGGACCTTTACTCTACAAATCAAAAATGATATTGGACTCCCCCAAGACTTATTCAGAAACAATAAAGTGGCTACTGGAGCAATTGCCCATGTTTCATCGGGTTGGACCAGCAGCTTATCGCCAAGGGTTGGATGGCATACAAACGCTGTGCCGTTTCATCCATCACCCCGAACGCCGTATGGGCAAGGTGATCCATGTTGCAGGAACGAACGGCAAGGGCTCTGTTTCCCATATGCTGGCCGCAATCTTGCAGGCTCATGGATACCGCACGGGATTGTTCACCTCGCCCCATCTGCGAGACTTTAGGGAGAGAATCCGGGTAAACGGTCAACCTATTGAGGAAGAACGTGTTGTGCATTGGGTCTCCCGCTTGCAACAATGTTCGGATTACCCTCAGCCATCCTTTTTTGAGTTTACCACGGCCATGGCCTTTGCCCATTTCGCTGAGTCTGAGCTTGATTTTGTCGTCATTGAAACCGGTCTGGGCGGAAGGCTGGATTCTACCAATATCGTACAGCCTCTATTGACTTTAATCACCCACATCGACTGGGACCATATGAATTTGCTTGGAAATACCTTGCCCCTGATTGCTGCTGAGAAGGCAGGCATTATGAAGCGTGGGGTTCCCCTAATTCTTGGGAGAACGCAAGTTGAAGAAGTCCAGAGTATTTTTGAGAACAAGGCCCATGAATTAAGATGCCTGCTCTACAATGCAGATCAATGTTATCGATTAAAGAAGGTCCTCCTCGAAGATTCCCATGCATGGCGCGTGGAACGAAACGGAAAGCCATGGAGTCATCTTCTGCACTGTGATTTGTTGGGGGATTATCAGGCTGAAAATTTAGGACAGGCCTTAATGGCCGTGGACGTTTTGCGACAAATGGGAGAAGATTTGGAGGATGAAAAGATTTTGCAGGGACTAAGCAAGGTATCGGGCCTTACCGGTTTGCAAGGACGCTGGCAAATTTGGGGACATCACCCCATGCGTATAACGGATGTAGCTCACAATCAAGAAGGTATACGAGCCATCCTGGACCAAGTCCAATCCACCTTGATTCGCTTGAGCCAAGCAGAAGAGGGTGATCAGCCCCAAGCGCATTGGGTATTGGGTATGGTCAGCGATAAAGATCATGATGCGGTTTTGGCTTTGTTGCCCAAGGCAGCTCATTATTATTTCTGTTCCCCAAACATTCCCCGTGCCCTGTCTGCAGAGGTTCTTGCCGAAAAAGCAAAGTCCTATCACTTGACCTGCTCCGTATGGCCTTCGGTGGACCGTGCCTGGAGGGCAGCAGTCTCGGCTGCTGGCAAATTAGATTTGGTGATCGCCACCGGTTCTTTCTTTGTAGTCGCGGAAATCAACCACTGTGGTCAAAACTAATCGAGTCCATGGCTAACATTATTATTTATACCGATGGATCGGCTCTGGGCAACCCGGGTCCTGGAGGTTATGGGGCCATACTCCTCAGCGGAACTCATCGCAAAGAAATTAGTGGTGGATTCCGGCTTACCACCAACAACAGAATGGAACTCATGGCGGCCATCGCCGCCCTGCAGGAAATTAAAGGGACTTCGCATGATATTGAGGTCATATCGGATTCTAAATACCTTGTTGATGCATTTAATGACCAATGGACAGCAAAATGGATCAAGAGGGATTGGAAAAATATAAAAAACCCTGACCTCTGGAAGGCTTTGATCGCCTTGGCAGAACATCATCGCATGCATTGGACATGGATCAAAGGCCATAACCTGCATCCTGAAAACGAACGATGCGATTTCTTGGCTAAAGAAGCAGCCTCAAAAACAGAATTGCCTGAAGACCAAGGCTATATA
>VGFN01000006.1 GCA_016868875.1 Bacteroidota bacterium | reverse complement strand
CCAACCCTGCCCGTTTAGTGGGATTGTTGGTCATGAGCTCCATACGGTTCACCCCCAAATTACGCAAAATTTGTGCCCCTATACCGTAATCACGCTCATCCATGGCAAATCCCAGGGCCAAATTAGCCTCGACCGTATCCATTCCTTGTTCTTGAAGTTGGTAGGCTTTGAGCTTGTTAATTAAGCCGATACCACGTCCTTCTTGGTTCATGTAAAGAACCACCCCTTGACCTCTTTGCTGGATGATCTCCATGGATTTGTGGAGTTGAGGCCCGCAATCGCAACGGCATGAACCAAAGATGTCCCCGGTCATGCAAGACGAATGCACCCTCACCGGAATAGCTTCCTGAATATCCCAAGATCCCTTGACCAAGGCAAGATGTTCTTGGGTACCCTCTTCTTGCCCAAAGGCTATCAACTTGAAATCCCCCCACAGGGTCGGTAAATCGACCTCCACCAAGCGGTGGACTAGGCTTTCTGTCCGTAGCCTGTAGGCGATTAAATCCTGAATGCTCACCAAAGGAAGGTCGTGCTGGTCAGCAATACGACGGAGGTCGGGCAACCTGGCCATGCTCCCGTCAGGATTCATGATTTCGCAAATAACACCTCCAGGTTCCAACCCTGCCAACCGTGCAAAGTCAACCGCCGCTTCCGTATGGCCTGCCCTGCGCAAGACCCCTGCCTTGCGAGCCATCAAAGGAAAAATATGCCCTGGCCTACCGAAATCTTCTGGTTTGGACCTGGGGTCCATCAAGGCCTGTATGGTTCTTGCACGGTCGGGTGCAGAAATCCCTGTGGAGCAACCATCACCCAGATAATCTACGGACACGGTGAATGGGGTTTGGTGGGAAGTGGTGTTGCGAGTCACCATGGGCGTGAGGTCCAAGGCCTTGCACCGTTCTTCGGGAAGAGGAGCACAAATCAAGCCGCGACCATGGGTGGCCATGAAATTGATCATCTCCGCATTCACCTTGGACGCGGCGGCCACAAAATCTCCTTCGTTCTCGCGGTCCTCGTCATCCACCACGATAATGATTTGGCCGAGGGATATGGCCTGTATAGCCTCTTCGATTGTATTGAACATAAAGTGGTCAAAAGTACGGATAATGGTCCTCTCATCGTTATTTTGGAAGAAAAGTGGCCAAACAATGCTCGCCCCTCTCGTCGGTCCTTCCATGAAATTTCCGAAGATGCAATGGACATGGAACACGGTCTATCAAATGACCGTCATCCTGTTCATTGCTTCCATCCCACTATCCAAAGCGGCGGGTAGTCTGGCGGAAGGTATCATGGCTTTGTGCTGGCTGGCTGGCATGGGGAAAGGTGAAGAACGAGCAGCAAGGTGGAAGCGTTGGACGCAAAACTCCTGGCTATGGGGGTTTCCCCTTCTCTTTCTGTACTATGTTATTGGGGGACTTTATTCCGAGGACTTCCAAGGCTGGCTCTTGGAAATTAACGCCAAACATTATTGGATAACCCTCCCCTTGATGTGGGGAACGCTACGCCCTCGTTCCAAGACCATTCTTTTCGCTTGGTGGGCCTTTGTCCTTAGCAACTTCGTGGTATCCTTGATGGTCATATGGATACATTGGACCGGTTTGCCCTTGTGGGAAGGCACCATAAAAATCCCCTCACCGCTGGTTCAACGCCCAAGAGCTAGCTTGTTTTTGGCTATTTCATGTCTTTGGCTGTTGCATTCGTTGAGGAGAAGCGCCAAGGTGCCGTTTGTTCCCAGGACTATAGGAATTGCTTTGCTGTTGCTTTGCCTCTTGGGATTAATTTGGATGGAAGGGCGAATTGGTCAGGTTGCGTTGGTGCTGGGTTTGGGTTGGATGGCCTGGAAAGAATGGACCAAGGTCAAGGAACGCTTGCTCTTGGTCATGGGCTTGGGTTTGTTGGTGGTGGTGGGTTGGATGAGCTTTTCATCCATTCGAAGGCCCTTTTTGGAGGCGATCCATGAGTACGGGGAAAGTCAAGCGGGCTACCCTCATTCGGAGCCTGAATTTTCGTCCATTGGCATGCGATTCACCTATTGGAATACGTATTGGAACCTACTTTGTAAAAATCCCTGGTTGGGGGTGGGCAGTGGTGACCTGAATCAAGTTGCTAAACCCCTTTTTCAGGATCATCCCCTCGAAATTCCATTCAATCGGCCGCATAATCAATGGCTGGAATTGGGCGTGCATTTGGGTTTCCCGGCCATTTTGTTGGCCTTGGGGGCTTGGGCGCTGTGGTGGACCAAGCGTTGCCTTTATCACCAATCCCTTTGGGAAGCCGTGGCCCTTGTTTGGTTCCTGAGTACTTGGCTGGATTGCACTTGGAGTACCCAAGCTGGCTTGAGTGCCTTTATGGGCCTTAACCTCACCCTACTCTTGGTGGATGAGCCTCGGAACCAAGGGCCTTAGCACGAAGCTTATAGGTGATTTCCGTAAGAATCGCTGGATTCTGTTCAATCGCGGTTCCAACAACGATCCAATCGGCCCCCGCCTGCCTTAAAGCAAGGATTTGCTCAGCACTGTTTATTCCTCCTCCGACAATAATGGGCAAATCAACGGCCTGACGTACCGCTGCCACCATGGCCTCAGAAACCGGCCTCAGCGCCCCGGAGCCGCAATCCAAATAAATGACCTTGAGGCCTAACTGTGACCCCGCCAAAGCCGTAATGGCCGCTATATCCGGCTTATCGCTGGGGATCGGTAAGGTTTGGGTCATGTAATGGGCGGTAGTAGACTTACCCCCATCGATCAGCAAATACCCGGTGGGAATAAGTTCCAATCCTGAATCTCGTAGCGATGCGGCGTAAGCAACATGTTGTCCAATCAAATACTCCGGATTTCTTCCCGAGATTAGCGTAAGGAGCAATAAGCCATCGGCATGCGACGAAATTTGCATTCCTGAACCAGGAAACAAGACAAGAGGCAGGATGGTTTTGGTACGGAAATTTTCAAGAAATTGATCGTAGGATGATGTTGTTTGCAAACTACTTCCCACCAAAAAACCGCTCAAAATGCTGGCTAAATTTGGATCTAAAATGAAATTTAGGTTGGACTCCTCAAAACGATCTGGATCAACCAAAACCCAAAGGAATGGTGATGCGTCATTACGTTGGTCCAAGTTAACTTTGAAGGTAGACATCCTAACTCAAAGATACCTTTAGTGCTGAACATTTTGCGGACCTTAATGTCAATCTCCAAAATTCAAATTCTCTATTTGCTTTTGGCCTTATGGCCACACTTTAGCCTCGTGAAATCTCAAGTTGTTCAAACGGCTTGGCAAAGTTTACCAAATAACTATCGCGAGACCAAAAATTGGACTATTTTGGGTCAAGGTAAAGGCAACGTTTGGTTTCTTGTCCATGCCAAAGGAAAATCGAAAATTGAAAATAGAAACCTTCGGATGCAAGTTAAACAGTCGCTGAACCTTCCCAAGTTCTATGAGCAAAGTAGAATTCACGAGGTTTTGGACACAGATACGGGCACCCAATTGATTTTTGATTTATTTAATGCTTCCAATGGGGATCATGGCTTGTTTATTGCGTCAATTCCAAAAGACAGCATTAAGCCAAACGAACCGAAACTTTTGTTCGAAACAAAAAATAATGATCCGGAAGACTTTCTTGAATTTTCAATACCACAGGACAACAATCAAAAAAGGCCTTGGTTAATCCATACAAGCTGTTCTAAAAATCGTATAACACTTAATTTAATTCGACAGTTATCCGCTGACCTTCCACCAAGATCCATGGTATTCACCTTGTCCAACGAGGTTGATGATTTTTTGAATGGCGTGTTTTTTGTCAAATGCCTTCCCCTTCAACTGTACAACGAAAATCAAATTTACTTTCTGTTTCGGTTTAAAAAAAACCGAAAAGAAAGAAACAACCCACAATGGGGCTTGGCGGCTGTTGACATCTCCCAAAACAGAGTGGAGGCTTTTCCCTTAAACCAGCCCGAAGTATTGGACCAAGACCTTGTATTGACCACCCAATCACCCAATAACCTCGCCTTGGTACATGGATTTGTGATGGATCCAAAAAGCCAATGGCCTGTGGGAACAAGCACGTATTCCCTTAGCCAAGATTCACTTAAAAGATCCTATTCATTAAGGTCGGTATATTATCCATTCAATCCAGCAATGAAAAGGAATATCTCGGAGTTCAGAGCTAATGAGGGCAATTTGAATCTGATGGATTTATCATATTTAAAGGCTATTTTTCATAACGACCTTAGTACAACGTTAATATGGCGAAGACGCTTTAAATCTTCAGAAACCCTGATTCAATACAGCCAGGGAATGCCCATCTACAGAGAAATCATACGATTTCACTCCAATGATGTCGTCATATCCAATCTTCATTCAGATGGTACTGAAAAATGGAGCCAAATCGTGCCCATGAATCTTACAACTGCAGAACAAAATAAATATCACGAAAACCAAAGTTTTGAGCTTGGGGGGACTATGCTATTAACAGGGTATCAGAGCATGAATAACAAAACTGTTCCCTTCATCTTAACCATTCATCCAAACGGAAATGTTTACCCTACCGAGTCCCATGATTTTCTTAAAAATTTACAGCCGGAATGGTCAAAATCTTTTGTAATCGATCCATTCTGCTCACTTATTCCCTCCCAAAAAGGTAATAGAGGTGGTCTCCTTTACTTTCATTGCACACAGCCATGATTTCCAAGTGGTTTGCGCGTGTAATGGCCCCATGGAACTACATAATTACAGGCCTTATATTAACCATAATCCTCGGGATTGGTCATTATGTATTGACCCCAACCCCATTTTGGCACATGGAAGGCAAGGCCCAATTACCTTCTTTGGCTATGGTCTTGGGAATTTTTGGAATAAACGCGTTTACCTCCTACCTTATTGATTCACGCCTACTTTCGAACCTAAAGAACGACTACGAATATAGCTTATGGTTCCCCTCATGGGCAATCTGCTATTTCTCTCTGCATTTGAATGAATTGAACATAAACTACTTATGGTCCTCATTATGGATTGCAGTTTTCATGGGCCTATGGATACAGTTTCAGAAGAAAGAGTCCATGATAAGTTTATTGGGTTCGGGTTTAGCAATTGGTGTCTCTACGGCATTTGTCCCTTTGTCTAGCATTCTCATATTATTTGGTCTATCGGCTCTATGGATTTGGAATACTAATCCGCTTCGAAGCAGTTTCGTTTGGATCATTGCCTGTCTACTTCCGGCGTATTATTGGTCAGCCTTTCGATGGGTTGTCTATAGGGATTGGCCACACTATTCCTTCACAAATCATTCTGAATTATGGTTAGTGAATTTACCAAGCTATAAAATACCATGGTATCTCATCCTGGTCTTGGCCTCTGCGGCCTCAGGAATTCTACTTCATTTTTGGGGACTTACTGCATTATCTAAATTTCAAAGAACGCTAAACTTTCAGTGGCTGTGGTTAAGCCTTTTTTTAGTTCCTGTCTTTGTTTTTTTTGAGGCTGACCCGTGGACGTTTCTAGCCCTACTTGCGCCTTGGACGGCATGGTGGGTAAATAGTTTCCTGCACTGGAAGGATGGCCGCTGGGTTCAAGATGTCTTTTTTTTACTTTGGTTATTTTTGTTTTTGTGGAACCCCTAAGAGTCCTCTAGTATCAATGATTTAATTTTTATCTTCTTATTTTCGCCCTAACATCCAAATTAAAATTATGAACGTAGGTATCGTCGTATTTCCCGGATCCAATTGCGATATGGACACGCGTTTGGCCTTTGAAGAAGTCCTGGGATTTTCGACCAAAATGCTCTGGCACAAAGAAACCAGTACCGAAGGCTGCGACCTGGTAGTCCTCCCTGGTGGATTCAGTTACGGAGATTACCTGCGATCCGGGGCTATAGCTCGCTTTGCGCCCATCATGAATGCGATTGTGGCCCATGCAAAACGTGGGGGGATGGTCCTTGGAATTTGCAACGGTTTCCAAATCTTGACAGAGGCCGGTCTATTGCCAGGGGCCTTGTTGCGTAACACTTCCCGAATGTTTATTTCCCAGGACGTTTACCTGAAGCCTAGCAGCCAATTAGCCGGCATGTCCGCATCCTTGGACCCTACAAAACCATTAAGAATCCCAATAGCCCACGGTGAAGGGCGATATCATGTGGACCATGATGGTCTCAAAGCCCTTCAAGATCAGGACCGAATTATGTTTCGCTATTGCGACCCTCATGGTAAAGTCGGCGGGGCCTCCAATCCTAACGGTTCCTTGGATGATATTGCAGGAATTTGCAGCACCAACGGCAAGGTCATGGGTTTGATGCCTCATCCTGAGCGGGCGGTGCATCCTTTGTTAAGTCTTGAAGATGGTTTGGCCATGCTCCAAGCATTGGGTAACGTGCCCGTTTAAAGGCCTTTTTCTCCCGAATCCTCGAAGCCCCAAGCCAGTAGGCTTTCCGAAACGGCTTGGGCAGGACTAAGTTGTCCTGAACGCAGGGCAGATTCCAAATCAGCATAAGCGCTTTTGGAATGCGATGAAGACCAATGTTCCAACAAGGCTTGATTAAGCCTACGATAAAAGTTGAATACCCTCTGATCAGTCCTTTTGTGATGGACCCAATCAGCTAACCTTGGTAAAGCTTGCAGTTCCTCGAATGCAGACCAAAAGGAATCCCAACCCACCTCTTGCACGGCACTTATGGCCAAACAAGGAACCTTCCATCCCGGCAAGCTATGTGGTGGAAACAAGGATAAGGCGGATTGATAATATCGTTGCGTCTCCAAAGCAGGTTCATACCCTTCCCCGTCGGCTTTGTTCACCAGGACCATGTCTGCAGCTTCCACAATTCCTCTTTTGATCCCCTGCAAATCATCTCCAGAGCGTCCCATCAATAACAAGAGGGTCCAATCTACCAAATCCGAAACCGCAATTTCGTTCTGACCTACACCAACGGTTTCAACCAAGACCGTATCGTAACCCGCAGCGAGGCAGAGGTCGATGGCTTCTTTGGTGGCGGAGTTCGTACCACCATGGGTAACCCCGGAAGGAGAGGGACGGATAAAGGCTTCATCGCGGGTAGACAAAACTTGCATCCTTGTTTTGTCACCGAGAATGCTGCCACCGCTCCGAGCAGAGGATGGATCAACGGCCAAAACCGCTACACGATGACCGCGATCGATTAATTGCCGGCCTAATTGGTCGATAAAGGTGCTTTTGCCAACACCCGGCGGCCCCGTAATGGCCATTGTCCATCGTGCAGGGAGCTGATTACCTGTGTTCTGATGAGGAATGCTTTGCAGATGTTTGTCCACCCCAATCATCAACTCGGTGGCTGCCTTGCGATCTTCTGCCTTGCGACTTTCGACCAATGTTATGGCTCTTGCAAGGGCCAAACGCTCCCCGCGAATCAAAGCCTCCAACCGTTGATGCGTATCCATGCCCTAAATCGTTTTCATCGAATGCCTGTCCCTAACGAGAATCGGGCCTGTTCATCCATCCTTGCAGGATTTCAATGGCCGCCTCGGATAAACGTGTCCCAGGACCGAACACAGATTGGACACCGGCCCGCTTGAGGGATTCATAATCCTCCGGTGGAACGACACCACCCACGACCACCCGTATATGGTCGGCTTGAAGATGGTGCAAGGCTTGCATAAGGGCCGGAATCAACGTCAAATGTCCTGCAGCCAAGGAGGAAACACCCACCCAATGGACATCATTCTCGACGGCTTGCTTGGCGCATTCTTCCGGGGTTTGGAACAACGGCCCCAGGTCCACATCAAAACCCAAATCCGCAAATCCTGTAGCGATTATTTTGGCCCCACGGTCGTGACCATCTTGGCCCAGTTTGGCCACCAGGATTCGAGGCCTTCGACCTTGTTGGCTTTCAAAGGCCTCGACCGCCATACGCGCCGATTCAAACGAAGGATCGTTCATGATTTGACGGGCATAAACCCCTTGCAAAGTAAAAGGCTTGGCGGTATATCTGCCAAACGCTAACTCAAGAGCCGAGGAAATTTCACCCAAGGAAGCTCTTTGCAAAGCCGCTTCCACGGCCAATTCCATAAGACCATAGCCTTCGTTTGGTACCGCATGGCCTTGGGCCTGCAATTCGCTAGCCTTTTTCATTCGAAGGGCACATTCGGTCAAAGCCTCCAGGCATTGCTGCACTCGTTTGGAATCGCGGGTTGCGCGGAGATGTTCCAAGGAGGCCTTTTGGTTAGCAAAGACCGCTTGGTGATCCACCTTGAGCAAAGGAATCTCCAGGGATGTAGCCGATTCCGACATGCGGTAAGCATTCACGCCCACGATAATTTCCGCGGCCGTATCGATACGGGCCTGTTTGATGGCAGCGGCTTCCTCGATACGCCGTTTGGGCAATGAACTTTCCATGGCTCGAGTCATCCCCCCTGATTCTTCAATTTCTTGGATTCGAATCAAGGCTCCGCGGACCAATTCTTGTGTTCGTTGTTCCAACAACAAAGATCCACCCAAAGGATCCACCCATTGGCATAAACCGGAATCCCGTTGCAAGAACAATTGGGTATCTCTGGCGATTTTGGCGGAATAATCGGTGGGGAGCGCAATGGCTTCGTCAAGTGCATTGGTGTGCAGGCTTTGGGTTCCTCCCAGGATCGCGGACAAGGCTTCGACACAGGTTCTGGTGATATTGTTGTACGGATCCTGCCGCGTCAAGCTCCATCCTGAGGTCTGGCAATGGGTACGCAAGGCCATGGATTTGGGATCCTTGGCCCCAAATTCCCTGGTAATTCTGGACCACAACAACCTGCCAGCGCGGAGCTTGGCGATTTCACTCACAAAATCCATTCCTGTTGCCCAAAAGAAGGATAACCTTGGGGCAAAATCATCGATATCCAGACCCGCCTGCATTCCGTATCGGAGATATTCCATGCCATCGGCAAGGGTATAGGCCAATTCCAATTCGGCAGGAGCCCCTGCCTCGTGCATATGGTAGCCGGAAATACTGATGGAATTAAACTTTGGCATTTTCTTGGAGCAATACCGAAAAATCTCTGCAATAATTTGCATGGAGTATTCAGGAGGATAGATGTAGGTGTTGCGAACCATGAACTCCTTGAGGATATCGTTCTGTATCGTTCCCGTAAGCTTATCCGGGGTTACCCCACTTTCTTGGGCCGCGGCTACAAAGAAGGCCAAAACCGGAACAACGGCCCCGTTCATGGTCATGCTTACCGACAATTGGTCCAAGGGCAAATCCTTGAACAAGCATTTCATATCCTCGATCGAGTCAATGGCAACGCCCGCCTTCCCAACGTCCGCTACGGCTCGTGGGTGATCCGAATCGTACCCACGATGAGTCGGCAAATCGAAGGCAACCGAGAGACCCTTTTGGCCCGCTGCCAGATTGCGTTTGTAAAAGGCATTGGAATCGGATGCGGTACTGAAGCCGGCATATTGCCGTACGGTCCATGGCCTTTGGGTGTACATGCTCGCATAGGGTCCTCGCACATAGGGTGCTGTACCGGATTCCCAGTGGGGAACAAGGGCATTGGGAGTCGATTGGATTTTGACGGTAACCTGTTTGACCCAAGGAACCGTGGTGATGGATGCCTCATCGGGCAGGATTGTGGATTCCGTTGGAGCAAGGCGCCGCTTCAACCAAGCAAAGGCGCCACCATGGTTTTGAATTTGAGCCAAAACCTCGGAAATGGACTCCCATGCGGCTTTCTCCAAGGCAATCACCGTTGCCGCACCACGGACCAACCCCGTGGACTTGGCCAACATGGCTTCATCCCTTAACAAAAGTTGTAAATTCCGAGGTAAACGACGTTGATCGTCGTAGGAAATCCCTTTCAAAGCGCCATTCAGGTCCTGAAGAAAAATAGTGTTTGCACCGCCCAAGGCAGAAGCAAGAACAGCCATGGACATGCCCAACAATTCACGAGAACCGTCTAACCCTTCCGCCCCCTCTGATCTTGATCTGGCCATAAGCCGAACGGTTTGGGAGGTAGGACACAGTTCCTGAAAAGCCTTGCCAACAACGGATTGCAAAGCAATCTCTTCCATCAACTTAACCCCTGGACAACGTTCAACCGCAAGGGGCGGATGAGGCTCACCTTTGCCCCAGGTCTCTAGCCAGTCCACCGTCATGGTTAAAATCACCGCAATGGCTTCCCATGAGTGCAATCCGGCCTTCAACAAAGCTTCTTCCCTGAACAAAACAGGAGATGCCTTTGGAAACCTCTCGGTGTATTGAGCGGCTTTGTACACCGAGTCACGCAAGGCAACTTGGTATTCTAAAGCACTAGAGGCACTTAATAAGGAATTGCATCCCCACAATTCACCCTGCAATTCCAATACCGATGGATCAACACCGCTTTTTGCGCACCAATGCTCCCACAAATTCAGGGAAGAATCGTAGTCCCATTCCCGAAAATCGGCCAATAAATAATTCCAACCTATACCTACAGAGGCAGTCATAAATTCAGCAATCGTTGGCTGTTCACCCACTAAGGCCAAAGCATCCACCCCTCCATCCAACGCCTCCTGAATCAAGGAGGACAACGAACCTTGGTTACATGGAATTAACGACCCAATTCGCCAGCCTTCATTGGGACTATGGGTTATCAAAGTCTCAGGGACTTCCACAGAATCTGACCCCAAGAAAGTCGCTTTCGCTGCAGACTCAATAGTGCTTGCGTAGGCAGATACCAATCGACTTTGGTAACATCGATTGAATTTCAATTGCTGATCCTTGCACTCCTTGTCCCACAACATGCCCCATTGACGGGCTTCATTTACCTCAAAATCATCAGCTTCCCATGAATAGAGGAGACGATGATAAAAATCTTCATTAAGTTTTGGATTCATCCCTTATGAAGAAAAGCCGTAAGCGTTTGGTTTCCCGTAAGTTAATCCGCAACGACTTCCTTCACTTCAGGGACCATTCGCCTCAGAAGGTTTTCAATTCCGGCCTTGAGGGTTAGCGATGCGGAGGGACAACCGTTGCATGCCCCACGCAACACAACCTTGACAAGTCCTGACTCAGGGTTGAACGATTTAAACTGAATCGCACCCCCATCCTGTTCTACGGCAGGTTGTATATAATCCTTAAGGATTTCTTCAATTTTGGATTCAATTTGTGGATTTCGCTGGAAACTACCCCCTACAGGATCGTTGGCCAAAGATTCATTCCCATCATTTCCAAGGCGGGTCACCACGGTACTGCTTGCATCAATGGCCAAGGAAGCCCCATGAATTTCCCATAAGGCTTTGTCCATGATAGGCAAATCGGATTGCAGGTAATGGCTCATGAAATCCCGCAACACCGCGGTGAGATCAGACCATTCTGCATGAGGCTGTCGCGTTAAGGAAACGAACGAATTGGAAATCATCACCGAAAGAATTTCTTCGAACTCCAGCAATCTGGATCCCAATGGGCTCAATCCAAGATCGTTGGTACGGTTTATCTCCAACAAATGACCAGGCAACAAGGCCCTGTTGGTGATCAATTTGATCACGGTAGGATTCGGCGTAGATTCCGCAAAAACTTGAACGGGTTCAACCTGACTCATGACATTTTCCAATGATTCAAATACTGGGTATTGAAATTTCCGGAAATAAAATTAGGGTCTTTAAGCATTTTTTGATGAAAGGGAATGGTCGTTTTCACACCTTCCACGACAAATTCAGAGAGTGCTCTTTCCATGGTCGCGATTGCTTCTTCCCTGGTTTGGGCCACGGTAATTAATTTGGCAATCATGGAATCGTAATAAGGCGGTATAACATAACCCGAATAAATATGAGTGTCTACACGGACTCCATGACCCCCAGGGACATGCAAAGTGGTAATTTTGCCTGGCGATGGCCTAAAATCATTGTAAGGATCTTCAGCATTAATTCGGCACTCGATGGCATGCATGTTGGGAATATAACTTTTGCCAGAGATCGGTATGCCTGCAGCTACTTTAATTTGTTCTTTGATAAGATCATAATCGATCACTTCCTCGGTCACCGGATGCTCCACCTGGATTCGGGTGTTCATCTCCATGAAATAAAAGTTGCGGTACTTATCCACCAAAAACTCAATAGTGCCTGCGCCTTCGTATTGAACAGCCATTGCTCCTCGAATAGCAGCCTCTCCCATTCGGGTTCGGAGCTCATCGGTCATGAACGGTGAAGGAGATTCTTCGATCAACTTCTGGTGCCTGCGTTGAATAGAACAATCGCGTTCGCTGAGATGGCATGCCTTACCGAATTGGTCTCCAACGACTTGGATTTCGATATGCCTTGGCTCTTCGATGTATTTCTCCATGTACAATCCATCGTTCCCAAAGGCCGCGGCCGATTCCATGCGCGCCGATTCCATTGCAGGAACGAGCTCTTCTTCCTTCCAAATCACCCTCATGCCCCTACCCCCACCGCCAGCGGTTGCCTTCACAATCACAGGGTAACCGATTTCTTTGGCAAGGGCTTTGGCTTCAGCATCCGACCCTAACAAACCATCGGATCCGGGGACCGTGGGAACACCCGCCTTTTTCATGGTTTCTTTGGCGGTAATTTTGTCACCCATGCTCCGAATGGACTCAGGGGTGGGTCCGATAAATTTAATGTTATAATCCCGGCAGACCTCAGCGAAACGAGCATTTTCGGAGAGAAAGCCATACCCCGGATGAACTGCATCCGCGTTGGTGATCTCTGCTGCTGCAAGGATCTGTTGGATATTGAGGTAGGAATCGGCTGATTTAGGAGGGCCAATGCACACAGCCTCGTCTGCAAAGCGAACATGAAGGCTGTCCCTGTCCGCTGTAGAGTAAACCGCTACGGTTTGAATACCCATCTCTTTGCAGGTGCGGATAATTCGCAATGCAATTTCACCACGGTTGGCGATGAGAATTTTCTTGAACACGGCAGGTATTTAGGATTGTGCGATCACAAATAGTGGCTGATCAAATTCCACCGGTGCAGCATTCTCTGCAAAAATTTCCATAACCGTTCCAGCAAATTCAGCTTCGATTTCGTTGAACAATTTCATGGCCTCTATGATGCAGAGGGTTTGCCCTTTTTGGACCTTATCCCCCACCTTCACAAAGGCTTCCTTGTCAGGTCCAGCAGAGCGATAGAAGGTGCCCACCATCGGGGCTTTGACCACGGTGCCTGACGGAGGGGATGATCCCGCTGTTTTCGATGATGCCAAGGCCGGTTCAGCAGCAGGGATCGTTGCTGGCGCCATGGGAGCAACAGGTGCTGTTGCGGGTGCAATGGCGTAAACCGGGGATGCAGGCATCGTTGACCCCGTTTTGATATGAATTTTGAAACCTTCTTTCTCGATTTCCACTTCTGAAACCCCCGATTTGGAGACAAAACGGATTAATTCTTGAATTTCTTTGATTTCCATGGCGTTGATTTTGAAAAAAACAGACTAAACTTAACGAATCTACTTCACCCTCTCCACATAATCGCCGGTACGGGTGTCAATTTTGATCTTATCGCCTTGATTTACAAACAAAGGCACCTGAACCGTAGGGCCATCGTCCACAATAGCGGCTTTCAAGGCTGTTCCAGATGCCGTATCGCCACGCAAACCGGGCTCCGTGTAGGTAACGGTCATTTCGATGTGATGAGGCAATTCGCAGGTCAAGACCGATTCATCCTCGGTATTCACGAGTACAAGACAAACAGCCCCTTCTTGTAAAAATTGAGGGGAATTGATCTTGAATTCCTCCAAAGAGTTTTGTTCAAAGGACTCGGAATCCATGAAATGGTAACCCAAGTCGTCTTTGTAGATAAATTGATACTCGCGTGTTTCAACGCGGACAGGATCGATCTTGGCTCCTGCGGGAAACGTGTTTTCAAGAACCCTGCCGTTGGTCAAGCTTTTGAGCTTGGAGCGCACAAAGGCTGCCCCTTTGCCGGGTTTTACATGCAGAAATTCAACCACCTGATAAATGTCGTTGTTGAATTTGAGGCAAAGGCCGTTGCGAAATTCTGATGTTGATGCCATTCGTATAATGAATTAAAATGTCAAGATGAATAGGCCCATTGAAGCCAAATGGATCCCCAAGTAAATCCCCCACCAAAAGCGGCAAGAATTAAATTATCTCCGGGTTTAAGCTGTGATTCCCATTCCCATAGACAAATTGGAATGGTACCGTTGGTGGTATTGCCGTAGCGATCAATGTTGACCATAACCTTGGATTCCGGGAGACCCGCTCTTTCCCTAGTGGCATCAATGATGCGTTTGTTGGCTTGATGCGGAACCAGCCAAGCGATGTCATCCGATGTTAATTGGTTTCGTTCCATGATTTCTGCAGCCACATCGGCCATGCCGGTTACGGCAAATTTGAATACCGTTTTGCCTTCTTGATGTATAAAGTGTTCTCGATTATCCACGGTTTCGTGCGAGGCCGGTCTCTGCGATCCTCCTGCCTTCTGGTACAGGTAATGACGACCTGAACCGTCACTTTTGAGGAGAATATCCCGGATCCCGTATTCGTTTACGCTGGGCTCCACCAGAACTGCACCCGCTCCATCACCAAACAGAAATGCTGTAGTTCTATCTGCTAGGTTCGTAATGGAGGTCATTTTGTCGGTTCCAACCACCACCACTTTGCGAAATCTGCCGGATTCAACAAAAGCCGTGGCGGTGCTCAGCCCATAGAGGAACCCTGAACAGGCAGCGGATAAATCGTAACCTACTGCATTGTGAGCGCCAATCTTGTCTGAAATAATGTTAGCCGTGGCGGGAAACATCATGTCGGGGGTCGCCGTGCAACAAATAATCAAATCAATGTCAAGGGGACTCATGCCCTTTTTGGCGAGCAAGCCTTTGACCGCTTCTACCCCCATATCCGAGGAGGCCAAGGAATCATCTTGCAACCAACGACGCTCTCGTATCCCGGAACGCGTGTAGATCCATTCGTCCGTTGTATCGATATACCGGGTTAAATCCTGGTTGGTGACCACATGAGGTGGAACCCAAGCATGGACACCGGTAATGGCCGCAACAACGGAAGGCGATAAATTGGAGGTCATTATGACCGAAGCAATTACGCTTGGGTATCGATAACGACCTTACCCTTATAGTACATTTTGCCTTCGAACCAATGGGCCCTGTGAAAAAGATGAGGCTGGCCGGTTGTTGGGCAAGTTGCCAGGGTTGCCAAAGCTGCATGGTCGTTGGCACGGCGCTTATCACGGCGACTTCTGGAATGGCGGTGTTTAGGATTTGGCATGGCTATTGAAAATTAACATGTTTGAGGCGATCCCAACGCGGGTCGGTGGGGGAATTATCGGAAGTTTGGTAGGTGAGCAGGCCTTGTTCAGACCAAGGTTCTTGGGATCGACATGGCAGAGCGGCCTCATCGCATACGGCTCGGAGGGGATAATGCAAGTGTATGCTCTCGTAAATAAATTGAGCCACATTCCAGGAGATTGCTCCGCTTGGCAAAACGAGAATTTCGTCTGAATCAAGCTCCGAAACGTTGTCGCTGCACTGGACCACGAGGTGTGACTCGTCTTGAATAGGCCATCCCAAAGGCTCCAAACAGCGGGCGCAACCGACTTGCATGCTCCCTTCTGAACGAAAAGTGCAGTCCAATCGAGACCCCATACGGTGGATTTGCAAGTCGACCTGGATTTGAGCCTCGTTAATCAATGAGGCCTCAAAAAGTCCAAAAAAATCCCCCTTCAAGGCAAAGGAATAGCGATGCTCCCCGTTAGGCATGGCCTGCAGGGGGATATCGTAGGCAGCAAAAGGGCTATTAGCCTTCATATCAGGGCCGCAAAAATACGCAAAATTTAAGGCTTTAAGCCTTCAAGCTCACTCTGAATGCTCTAATTCTTGATTTGATTTTGATTTAACCAAGGCATGGGCCGCCAAATCTTCTTGCTCAGCCCGCATTCGGAGACGGTCCAAAGCGCAAAATATGGAATGCAAAAGCGAGGATGGGCTGGCCTTGCGTTCAGCCGCCTTTTCAAAAGCGGGTCCATGATCAGGAGAACAACGAACGAATGGAAGCCCAGCGGTAAAATTAACCCCCTGTTCAAATGCCAAGGTCTTGAAAGGGATAAGGACCTGGTCATGGTACATCCCCAAGACCGCATCAAATTTAGACCAAGCCCCGGTTCCCCAAAACCCATCGGCGCCGTAGGGACCAAAAACCAAGATCCCCTGTTCCCTCATTTGCCGAATTGCCGGTTGGATGATATTCATTTCCTCTTGGCCCAGAAGGCCGCCGTCACCTGCATGAGGGTTTAGACCAAGCACCGCAATCCGAGGCTTGTTAATGGCATAATCAAAAGCCAGTGAGGATTGCATTTCCTTGATTTTGTGTGCAAGTGATGCCTGGGTTATTCGTTCGGGAACCTCCTGCAGCGGTACATGCCCGGTAAGAGTAGCCACCCTCAAGGAATCCGCAACCAACCACATCAAGGATTTGGCCTGAGCTGCACCGTGCGATCGAGAGGCATCTTCGAGAAACTCGGTATGTCCATGAAATTGAAATTCCTCGGACTGCATAAGGTTCTTGTCTATCGGCAAAGTCACCAGTCCATGGATACGACCGTGGAGGCAATCGACCGTGGCTCGATGGAGAGAAAGCCTGGCAAAGTTGGATAATTTGGGATCGGCCACTCCAGGCTGGATGTTGAGTTCTTCTTGCCAACAATTGATCAAATTGAATTTACGGGGATGGGCCTGGGATGGGTCCTGAATCATGTTGTAATTCCAATCCTGCAGACCCATGTCTTTGCGGTAGAAGCCTACCACCTTGCCCGATGCGTACAAGATGGGCGTACACATTTGCAATATCCGTTGATCGGTAAAAATCTTCATTAACAAAGGAAGACCCACACCGTTAAGGTCTCCTGAACTGAAGCCGATGACCTTCTTGGACTCTGAATTGGAGGTCATTGTGATTTTTTGTTGAATTTGGAGGAAGTCCGGGAAGTGGCAGCTTGAGCAGGAGCCTTGGACGACATGACCCGATGGCGCAAGTACGCATACAGAAGGCGAACCCCGTGACCGGTGCCGTGTTTGCCGCGGTACGTACTCTCTGCATCAAGAAAGGCAGGCCCGGCGATATCCAAATGGAGCCAAGGGTAATCGGTAAAATGTTCCAGGAATTTGGCTGCGGTGATCGCTCCCGCTTCCCTACCACCAATATTCTTGAGATCAGCCACGGAAGTTTTGATCATATCGTCGTACTCCTCCCAGATAGGCATGGGCACTAGCCTTTCGTAACAACGAAATCCTGCATCCACCATGGCTTGCATCTGGTTCCTATCTGCCGTTCCCATGCAGGGTGTGGCATGTGAACTCAAAGCCATCACGGCTGAGCCGGTGAGGGTAGCTAGATCCACCACCAATTCGGGCTTGTAACGCTTGGCATAATGCAGGGCATCCGCCAAAATCAAACGTCCCTCCGCATCGGTGTTCAAAACCTCCACCGTGGTACCGTCCGAAATTCGAATAATATCTCCAGGGGCATAGGCATCCCCTCCAGGTCGGTTATCCGTAGCGGGAACCAAGGCAATTACATAAACCGGTAAGCTGTTTTTGGCGATGGCTTGCATGGTTGCGCCCACAGCGGCAGCGCCGGCCATATCGCATTTCATGGAATCCATACTTCCGGGTGTTGGCTTCAGGCTAAGACCTCCTGTATCGTAAACCACCCCTTTACCGACCAAGACAATCGGTTTTTTGTTGACCGCATTCGCCGGTTTATACTCCATGATGGTAAAAGTCGGTGGACGAACCGATCCCCGGTTCACCGCCAAGATCCCCCCCATCCCCTCTTGCTGAATTCGGGCTTGGTTCCAAACATTGACCTTGAACCCGGACTCTTTACCCATGGCCTTGAAGGCCTTTGCCAATTCCACCGCCCCCAAAACCGATTGAGGCTCATTCACCAAATCCCTCGCCTTGATAACGGCACGGCAGAGCTCTGCAAGTTCCAACAATGCATCTTTACCGAGGTTAACCGGATGTACCGATAAGCGTTTCGATTCCTTATCGGAGGAAGCCTTGCCCGCTGCAGCTTTATTGGAAGACTTAAGGTATCGGTCAAATCGATAGGAACTCAACAGCAAACCCTCCAAGAGGGCTTCATGGCCTTTGCCTTGGGATGGATGAAACTCAGTCTGAAGGGTTTTGATTTTGTGGCCTTTACAAAGGCGCTCCAAACGATGGCCCGCCTTTCTGAATTCTTCTAAAGCTCGATATTCCCCATCAACCCCGTAACGAGTTGCCGGTGGGCGAGCAATGTACAGCCAAGCTGCACCAGGAGCGAGGGCTACTTGGATCCATTCACCTTCAGGATAACCGTGATGCTCCATCACCTTAATCCAATCAACAGGCAAGGATGAGGCTTTAAGGGAAGCAAGATCCCCATAAACCTTGGCGATGGCTGCCGAGGCGGGAGCCTTGGAAAACTTAAGTTCAGGAATCATATTCATTCTGTGTATTGAATTAAAACATCGATTAATTACAAGGCACCTAACCATTTTTCAAGCAGGAATCCCGCTACAAAAGATAATGTTGCGGCGGCTGATCCCAGAACCAAAGTCTCCAGCATTCCTCGCCACGGGGTGACATTCGTAACCCTGGATTTCATCCAACCAATCACCACAAAGCCTACCGAGGTCATTGCCGCTGCGATCCAAAACAAGGTAAGCGGTGCAGCAAGATGAAGGCCCGATGGGTTCCAAAATGCATGCACCACAAAAGCCAGCAAAGGAACAGTACCCACCACCACGAAGGAGGCAAAGGTGGCGGCAGCCGATGCCACAGGAGATCGGGTATCTTCGACCATTTCCAATTCTTCCTTCATCATGACATCGATCCATCGCTCTTTGTCCGCCGTAATGGTGTCCACCACCCGGTCCAAGAGATCCCCCTCGAACCCTTTTCTCGCGTAAATCTCCCTTATTTCTTCGCGCTCCTTCTCCGGCAAATGATCCACTTCCCAAGCCTCGATTTCACGATGTTTCCGGTAATTATCGCGTTCGGTTTGTTTGCTGAGGTATGCACCTACACTCATCGCGAAACCGTCGGCAATAAGGTTGGCCAAGCCCAGAATCAAAACGACCGCAGTGGAAAGCCCAGCCCCCGCTGCGGCAGATACCACGGCAAAAGTGGTGACGGAACCATCGATTCCGCCGTAAACCAATTCTCCCATATACCTGGAGACGGACAAAGGAAGCCCCGTATCCGTGCCATGCAACGAAGTTTCGTGTTGATGATGGGGCGGATGCCCTGATCGGGAGGTATCAGTGTTCCTAGTCAAGGGAAAAACGAGGCTTATTCGGTAATTTCGAAATTATAGCACGAAGATACAATTCGAAAGAGCTCGCATCGAACCTATCTTCACAGGCCTTGAGTCGACCTTTGGTCGCAAAACCACCCCTGAACCCAGACCCTGTAAATACCCCACCAATGACCGTAGCCATCGATTTTGACGGAGTCCTGCACCGATACAGCGAAGGATGGAAGGACGGACAAATTTACGATGAACCCGTAGAGGGTAGTCGTGAGGCCTTGCAAGCCATGAAAGACATGGGGTGGAAGATTTATATCTTCTCCATTCGAAGTAACAAATTATATCACAAAGACCAAGAAAAAGCCCAGGATCAAGCCATGAAAATATGGCTGGAACATCACAAGATCCCCTACGATCGTATATGGAATTTCGGAAAGCCGATGGCCGATGTTTATATCGACGACCGTGCATTAACCTTCCGTGGAAATTGGAAAGCCACGCTCCAAGAGGCTCAAAATTTCAGCCCTTGGAACCGTCCTCCTAAAAATCCACAATAATGCCCACCGTGGGCAACAATTGACCTGCCGTATTCGGCAATTCAGATGCCAGATAACGATCCGGTTGGTTGGGGTTTGTTAACAAAGCCCCAGTTCCACGATCCCTCGCGGCGACCAAAAATGGAGGTCCCAAGGTCTGCTGGTTGAGGGCGTTTTGGATATCCAAATACAAATTCAATGCCCAACCTTTGAATTCCCATTTGCGATCTACACGCAGGTCCAATTGCGTCGTGGCCCCACTACGTTGGCTGTTCAATCGATTAAAATCCAAGGTAGAACGCCCAAATTGATTCCATATCGCTTTGTTGAGGGATGCGCTATCAAATGGCGTAAACGGAGGAGCCCCAACATAACGAAAACGAACCCCGATTTCCCAATTTTTCGCAAAAATTTTGCCTCCTGTCAGGGTTAACAAATAACGATTATCCCAAGCCGAAGGGGTCAATGTTGGAGCTAGGGTCGAATTCACCGGCGAACGATTGTCAAAAAGTGAACGAACCCAAGTCAACGCCATAATGCCATAAAAACCCTTGTTGAGCTTCTGTTGAAGCATGAGTTCCAAACCGTAGGTTTTGCCAGCGCCAAGGGACAAGGCGGGTTCATTCCCGATAATCCCAAAATCAGCGCCTAAATTGGCAAGGCTAATCCCCCGATCCTGCAAAATCGGAACATCGGAATACACCTTGTAAAAGGACTCCAGGGTTGCCTTGAACGTCTTGCCTCCGAAGTATTCCAGACCGGCCACCCAATGGCTGTTGTTCATGTACCTAAGCCCGTTGCGTTGGTTGAGCAGTTCACCGTCTGCGTTTCGAAAACCCAGCAGCGTATAGGAGGGGAGTTGATAATACATCCCCGTGTTGGCATTGATCGTCCAACGTGGAGCAAAATTATAGGACAAGGATAATCGCGGAGAAAATTGTTCCAACATATTGGAAGTCGACTTGGCCCAATCGCAACCGTCCAACCGTACCCCTGCCGAAGTTACCAAAAGTTCAGCGAAATAGGAGCGCGATACTTGCCCAAAAATACCCCAGCGATTAAAGCGCAGGAGGCTTTCAAAGGACCTAGACACCAATTGAGGGGGATTACCCGCGTTGGAGGTATCGGCCACCAATTCCTTGGATTCGTTATGAACAAAATACCTAGAGCGTTCCAAGCTCAAACCGTAGGAAATTTTGTAACCGGACGAACTACGAAGTTGGTGTTCAAAGCGAAACCGGTTATCGCTCTCTTGGGAGACATAGTCTTGAAGGAGGACACTGTCTTCGTTATTGCCCAAATGTTTGTATTGAACATTGTTGAGCATGTTGCGGCTTAATACGAAAGTCATCACCCCGGTTTTGGCGTAATGTTTGTAAACCAAGCCGTTGGTATAGTTCCATTGGGTGGTCACCGGGATATAGCCAAGGATATACCGTTGTTGGTCCACCAACTCGGTATCGGCTAAGGTTTTGATCTTGGGATTAAGTAAGGGATCGTAACTTAGGTTGAGGTCGGTATTCAATTGGAACTGATCGATCGCCCCCAGACCTATGAAATACAATTCGTTTTGGTTGTCAATTCGGTGTTTCACCTTGGCCTGAAAACCGTTGAACGTCGGAAGAAAGGGCAAGCCTATGGCCGAAAAAAGAAATTGAAGGTAACTGCGCCTTGCCGAAAGCACATAGGTGGTTTTGGGCCCAAGGGGTCCTTCGGCGATTAAACCAATATCGCTGGCCCCCACAATGGACCGAAAAGCGGCTTTATCGCTGCGGGCGTCTTTCTGTTTGAACTCAAATACAGAACTCAATGCATTACCGCGGTTGGCCGGGAAGGCTCCGGAATAGAAGTCCACTTCACGAATCATGTCCACATTGATAATACCCACCGGACCACCTGAACTGCCTTGGGTTGCAAAGTGATTGATAACGGGAACCTCTACCCCATCCAAGTAAAAACGATTTTCGTTCGGGGCACCCCCTCTAATAATGATATCGTTGCGAAAACTCACCCCGGACGAAACCCCCGGTAAGGACTGTATGGCCTTGGAAATATCCCGGTTGCCTCCAGGATTTCGCTGAATTTCGGCAACCCCAATATTGCGAAGCGACAAGGGGCTTTCGTCGGTACGCGAGAATGCCGAAGCCTGCACCTCCACCGCTTGTAGGGCCCTGCTGTCCGTTTCCAACTCCACATCCAAAAGGGCTACCCTCGCATCGCTAACTTGGATCTCAAAAAAGGTTTTGGACTTATAACCCAGAAAAGAAACGGTGATGTTATAGTATCCCCTGTCCAGCTGTTCCAAGGTGTAAACCCCCAAATCGTTCGTTGTGGTACCTTGGGTTGTGCCAGGAATAATCACATTGGCAAATGGAATCGCCTGACCCGTTAACGCATCCTTGACCCTTCCGGTGATTTTGCCTTTTTGGGCCCAAGTTTGGGCTGATCCTGCAAGGACTAAAGGTAGAGCGATGAGAATTGAATATAAATATTTCATGAAAATGGAGAACTCTTGGTTAAAGGCAACATCCACCATGGCGTAGCAGGAGCTTCGTGATGCTCCCAATGGTATCCAAAAAAATAACAAGTCAGAAAGGCCCAAAGATGCCTGGCTTGCTGGGTTCGAGAGCGATGTGCATTGTTAGGAACCAAACCTCTTCCGGGGTCAGAGAAATGAGGTAAATAAGTTCCAAAGTAAAACAATTGGAGCAAACTCAAGAATGAGGGAATGATGTAAAACTGAACCATGGAGGAACCCTGAACCCCCAACCACTGAAGGTAGTTAAAGAGAATAGCACAGAGCAGAATCTGGTACCAACGCACATAATGGGATACGAAACCGAAGAACCAGGCCCCGAAGCGTGGTGGTCCAAAATCAGGATCCTCATCGGTACCCACATGGCGATGATGCCGGTGGTGATCGGGCAACATTCTGTTCCAGGAATTAAACGCAAATGCCCAGAGGCACAATCTTCCTATCCAGCGGTTGAAGACGGGATTCAATGAAACCGTGCCGTGCATGGCGTCATGAGCGGTAATGAATAAGCCTGTGAAGAGGAAGGTCTGCAACGCCATGGCGGGATACAACGACGGGTTCTGCCAAGACCATGAACGCGAACAAGCCAAGAGGAGGAACAGAGCCCAAGCACCCATGATCAACGTGGCCATTCCCAGGCCCCAACCTTTGCGAAGCCGACGATGCACCAACGCCTTGAAGCGGGGATGATGCCCCACAAAAGAGGCATCGCTGATCATCGCCCTTCGATTTTGCGGACCAATCGTGATGCCAGCGGAGAGGTGGTGGGCAAATACCAATTCATCAATTGACCTTGCTCATCCACCAAGTATTTCTGAAAATTCCACCATACCTTGGAGGAAGAGACCCCGTTGAGGCTCTTGGTCGTTAGCCAACGAATGACCTGATGTTGACCGGTACCTCGGGTGCTGCCTTTGGCTAGCAGCAAAAAATTGACCCCGTAATTGCGCGTACAAAAAGCACCGATCTCGGAATTACCCAACGGCTCCTGGCCACCAAAGTCGTTGGTAGGAATTCCGACCACCACCAACCGGCCTTGGTATCGATCTTGGAGCTTTTGGAGCTCCGCCAATTGAGGGGTAAATCCACATTCCGAGGCGGTATTGACCAACAGTACCTTTTTCCCCCGAAACTGGGAGAACGAAATTTTTTGACCTTGAAGGTCTTCAGCTTGCAAATCGTAGAAATTCATAGGAATATCGGTTTTTTTCTCAGCACCCTCCAAAGATTTGGATTCTATGGTGGAGCAGGCGATCATAGTGGCTACCGAAAGGAATTTAAGAAATGATGGGAAGATCAAGGAAAATTTCAAGGCAAAGATGGGGTTTGGGAGGCCAAATGGTAGTGAAAATGATGAATTGTTTCGGATTAGCTAACAAGCATCGTCTTGGATTTGTTTAAGAAACGATGCATCTTTGGACTCCAATGGCCCTGCGAAACCCAGGTTACCCATAGCCCTGGCTCAAAAGATTCAAATGATTCGCAAAGTTTTTCGATTTTTCTTGGGGTTATGGCTGTTTTCGTTGGGGTTGACCCTGCTTTACCGCTGGGTTCCAATTCCCTTTACGCCGCTGATGTTCATTAGGCTGATGGAGGAACCCCAAAAAGGCCAAGCCCACCGATGGTACAGGGATTGGGTGCCGTTAGAGCAAATTTCTCCTCATTTGATCCAAGCGGCTGTGGCCACCGAAGATCAACATTTCATGGAACACCATGGCTTTGACTTTGAGGCCATACAGCGAGCCTACCGATATAATCAAAAAGGCAATAAGCGCATGTTGGGTGGATCGACGATTTCCCAACAAACTGCCAAAAATGTCTTCCTCTGGCAGGCACGTAATTATTTACGAAAAGGCCTGGAAGCCTACTTCACGGTTACGATTGAATTGCTGTGGTCCAAGCAGCGAATCATGGAGGTTTACCTCAACAGCATTGAAATGGGTCCTGGCATTTACGGTGCCGAAGCTGCATCCCAAGCCTATTTTCACAAAAGCGCTGCTGATTTGAGCAAACGACAAGCTGCTTTGTTGGTCGCAGCCTTTCCCAACCCTCGGCAACGTAATCCAGGCCAACCCAGTCCCTACATGCAACGGAGAGCCTCCAAAATTCAACGCCTCATGCGTCAAATTGGCTCGGTCCGCTTGGATCAGTAAGGAACTTTACAGGACCCCAATCATCCCGATGAAAAAGTTGGACGGCTATTTGGCAAAGATGTACCTAAGCAATTATACGGGGGCTTTGGGTGTTTTCATTGTTATAGCAATCGTTTTTGATCTTACCGAAAAGTTGGATGGCTTCTTGAGGCACTCCTTAGGAGCAAGCCAGGTTTGGAGCGAGTACTATGTGCATTTCATACCCTATTATGCGAATCTGCTCAGCCCCCTCTTTGTCTTTATCGCCATCATCTTTACAGGGGCCCGCTTGGCTGAACGCAATGAAATCATTGCAGTCCTCAACACCGGCTGGTCATTCCGACGGCTCTGTATGCCTTTTCTTGGGGTGGCTGTGTTGATTGGTGGCCTTAATTATTACCTGAGCAATTGGGTTTTACCTGCTTCCAATCAAGCTAGGATACGTTTCGAAAGTCTTTACCTTCGGGATCCCTACTACAGCCATTCCCGGAATCAGCAATTCCAGACAGGTCCAGGTCGCATGGTTTACCTAGAGTCGTATTCCAATACCGATAGCACCGGATACCGCCTGGCCATGGATCGATTCCGTCATCGGCGATTGATCTTTAGGCTCAGTGCCGAGCGGATTCGATGGAATTCCAAATGCCAATGCTGGGACCTTATGCAAGTCACCGAACGTCAATGGAGGGGCTCCCGCCTCAAAGTCACCACTCAAGCGCAGAGTCAACGCAAACTCGGCTTTCGTCCCGAAGACTTTAACCAATCCATCGCTTCGGATGCCTACCTCCTGGGCAGAAAAGACTTGCTCCGCTATATTCAAGAATTGGAACGTAAGGGCAATGAAGCCACCGAACCTTTTTGGGTGGAACATTACAGCCGACTCTCGATTCCCTTCTCTGCGATCCTTTTTACCTTGATGGGTTTGAGCCTCTCCACTCGCAAAATTCGAGGCGGCATAGGTCCTGTATTAGGGATTGGTTTGGGCTTATGCTTTGCCTTTATCGTGATGCAACGATTCAGCCTAACTTTTGCCATCAAAGGCGATTTCCCACCTATGCTTGCGGCTTGGACCCCCAATATTTTGTTTGGCCTGGGCACAGCCTGGCTTTACTATCGGGCCCCTAAATAGGCAGCATGAAGGAATCCATTACGTTAATTCAGCGCAAAGCTGGATGGTTGGCCTATGCCGAAATGCATTTTATCGTCTTTGTTTGGGGATTTACTGCCATTTTGGGGAAACTTATCGAGGTCCATGCCTTGGATTTGGTTTGGAACCGCATGGCCATCGCCTTCTTGATCATCGGATTATGGTCTTCAGCAACCCGAGTTCCCTTGGCGATGCCTTTGAAATCCCTGTGGCCCCTGTTAGGAACAGGTTGGATCATCGCCTTGCATTGGGTGACCTTCTACCATGCCATTGACCTATCGAACATCGCCTTGACTTTGGCCGGCTTGGCCACCTCCGCGTTGTGGGCCTCCCTCATCAAAGCCCTTTATCGAAAACAGATCCCCGGCATTAGCGAAATCGCATTATCATGCCTCGCCATGCTTGCAATGTTTTTGCTGATGAAGATTCAACATTTTTCGCCGTTGGCATGGTGGACCGCATGCCTGTCCGCCATGTTAGCAGCTTGGTTTGCGGTTTTGAATTCCAAGTTAACCGAACGCTTTCAGCCTTTGCAGGTGGCCTTCTGGGAAATGGTCGGTGGCTTGCTGGGTATTAGCCTTTGGCTACTGTTCAGGTATTGGTGGATATCGACCCCAAATTCGGGTGCCTTAACAATGCCTCCTTTTCCATGGCCATGGCTGAGCCTTAGCGCCATGGATTGGTTTTGGGTCGCTGTCCTGGCCTTGGTTTGTACGTGTTATCCCTTTGTCGCCAGTATACGCCTGATGCGGCAAATCGACCCTTTCACTTTTGTGCTGTCGGTGAACATGGAGCCTGTTTACGGAATTGTATTGGGGTATTGGCTCTTCGGCGAAAGCGAACGAATGTCCCCTTTGTTTTATATAGGGACCACCATCCTGATCGCCACGGTCCTTGGAGAAGCTTGGTTCAAAAACTACAGGTTCCGGCGGGAACGCCTTCTCAAAAAGGCCTCCAAGACCTTGACATGACCTATAGCGCAGTCGGCCTCGATGAGGTCAATTCCGAATTGACCGCAACGGAGACGCAAGGATTCTCTAAACTTTAGGGCCTGATCACGATAGGCTTCCCTGTATTCCGCAGGGTTCAAGCGCAATTGCCTCCCGCTTTCAGGATCCACCAACGTATAGGGCCTGTTGGGCCAGTCAAAGGCCAATTCAGTTGCTTCATCCACCGTATGAAACAAGAGCACCTCGTGCTTTTTGTACCGAAGGTGTTGCAATGCAGCGGCAAGCTCGTCCATGGAATTGAGTCCTGTTTCAAAACAGTCGCTAAACAATACAAGCATGGACCGAGGTGGCATGGTTTCTGCCAATTCATGCAAGGCCGACAACAACTTGGTTTGACTGCCATAATCTTCAGCTTTGGAGCGCAGTGCTTTCTGCAGGTGCAACATCATACGATGATGATGGGATTTGCCCATGGAGGGGCGCAAAATTCTCCTTAATTCCTTGTCAAAAAGCAGGAGCCCGTAGGCATCCCTTTGTTTCTCCAACAAATGCACCAAGGCCGCAATGGCTCTTATCGAAAACTCCCATTTTCTCCCGGTACCCTCCGGATAAAACATCGACGCCGAAGCATCCAGCAAAAAATGCGCTCTTAAATTGGTTTCTTCTTCGTAGCGCTTGGTGAAAAGTTTGTCGGTTCTAGCCAGTAATTTCCAATCAATATGCCGGGTCGATTCACCAGTATTGTACAAGCGGTGTTCGGCAAATTCCACCGAAAACCCGTGATCAGGACTGGCATGCAAACCGGTTATAAAGCCTTCGACGGACTGCCTTGCCAATAAATCCAAAACCCCTGCCGATTCAAAATCAGCAGGGGTCCATGAATCTACTTCGATGTTCGCCATTGAAGCCTCTTTAATTCTTGGAGGTCAATTATCGCTTGGAACGACCTTCCATCCACTTCACCGTATCAAGGACCAAGGCCGATGCAGTGAAGATAGAAGAATAGGTGCCCACAATAAGTCCGATCAATATGGCGAAAGAGAAACTCTT
>VGFN01000005.1 GCA_016868875.1 Bacteroidota bacterium | reverse complement strand
TCCCACCAATCTGGACCAAGCTCCATCAACGACGAACCAAGCGGCAAGGTCTCGCAAGCGGCTCACCGGAAGGGCCGATGAGTTCGACCGTATAAACACCGCTCGTAAGTTGGCTCAAATCCAAGATAGAAATTCCAGGAGATGTCCCTAAGTACCCCACAGATTCTCCAACATTCCAACCTGCATCGAAAGGATACCTGCCTTGAACTTTCCCTGACAAATCCCGAATGATCCAATGCAAGGGAACTTTGCCATTCATGGCGGAACTCACTTGGGCCGATAGGTTTGATGAGAGCAACACCTGAACCCTGCCATCAGTGGGGTTGGGAACCAAGGAAAACTCAGTACTGATCAAATTCTTCCTCGGCGCTGGGATTCGAAGACCTAATTCCGGCAAAGGTTGGGCCATAGGGTCCGCCCACTCCGACCCAATACCGGCATCCCAAGTCCAAGACAATGGGAGTTGACCGCATGGATGATGAATTTCGGCGACAACCTGTCCTTCCTCAAGTTCAATACCCTTCCAATCGTTCCAAGCCAATCGAAGGCGTCCTTCCGTAAGGGCATAGACCATTTCTTGATCTCCCATACGCGACACTAATTTGGGTTCTCCCAAGAAATCAGGCCAGGCTAGGTCGAGGGAGAGCGCCCCAACCCTTGCGGGACCCGATGCCCTTAGCACCGTAAAGGCGCTTTGATAATCCGAGTATCCTGCACCAACCTCGGATAAACTCGTTTGGTTCGACGCATCCTCACTCAATTCGAAGGCACCAAAACCCTGACGGGCAGCCGCGGGTACAAAAGAACCATTAACGTCCCCGTAACACATGGCCTTGAGATTCCGTGTGATCGCTGCTCCGCTGGTCGTTATGGTGGCCGTATCAAAGACCCAATCCCCTGCAGGGAAGGTAGAAATAACATTGGAGTATCGCCGGCTGATGACCAAGGCATCCGAGGCATTCACAGAATTCGATGCATTGACATCCGCTGCCCTTAGACGCAAACCCGTCAGCGGTTGGGTATTCGCAAAATGCAAATTCGCCTGCAATGCATCTGTTGCATTGATACCGCCCGTTGTACGAGCTGTGTTTAACGAGAAAGACCGAAGGCCGTTGGTGTAGGCATTGATGGAATACGTACCGTTTGCCGCAGTGGTCGTCTGGGCATCCTGTACCCCGCCAGGAACCGTCAAAAGCCGGACATTAACAGAGGATAAAGGAGTATTAGCCGAATTGTTGTAGGTCACTACCCCGCTTACCGGTTGGATGGTCACACCACCGTTTATTTGGACCATGTAGTCCTGCGTTTCGCCCCATTGGTAGGTACCGCAGGCCTGAGTCGACGTCGCTGTACCAGCTTCACGCAAAACGACCCTCATTAAACAAAGGCCCGCAGATGCTGCCGGTGTGGCTATCGAAATATTGTTCAAAGTCAATGAGGCATTGGCGGTATTGGCAAGGCTTCCCTCCATCACCATTTCACTCCCCTCAAATTGAAAATTCCGATTATAATCGATGTAAACCTTGGCATAAGCTGCATAGTTACCCCCGCATGTTCCTTTGATAAGGGTGGCGGAATAGGTTTGACCCAGCGTTACCTGAAAAGGAGACGAGCCAGTCCGATCGGTATAGGTTGCACAGTTCCCTGTTCCCGTTGGATAAGTAATTGTCGTTCCAGCAAAGGCAAAAGACGCGACCCTGGTGTCTGCAGGATCCGTTGCACCCGATAAACAAGCTGAAGCTCTGGCGCGAATAAAGTTATTCCTCGTCAAGGAGTCGGATCCAAAAGCATTGGTGACCCTAAGCTTCACACTGTATAGCCCTGCAGTTTGGAAATAAAGACTGGGATTGGTGCTTGTTGGGGACGAGCCCGGGGCAAAAGCCCAGCCGGTAGAGGGGGTAATGGTCCATAACCTGGTGCTTGGAACGCCAACAGACTGATCGGTAAGTTGAATAGTATCCAATACGCCACCAAAATCAGCCAGGGTATCGCTTGCAACAAAGGCCGCGGTCAAAGGTCCGGGGTTTACCACCACAGCCTGGCAAGAATTGGCCGTGAGCAGCGACACCCTTCTCGGGCTGTTCGCCAAAACAGTCCACATCCTTTGTACCTGGTTATAGGTAAAGAGGTTCATGCAATTATCATCGGAATAATCCATATAGTTCTGCACCATATCAGGACCGGAGCATGAAGAATGGGTGGTCGGACAGCCGTAATTGGCAGCATCCGAAGGAGGGGTATCCGCGCAATAATCCGTCGCGGTGCATGAGGAACCATCCCCCCAAATATGACGAAGACCCAACCAGTGACCAACCTCGTGAGTGGCCGTACGTCCTTTGTTATAGGCGCCTGTAAATGGATTCGCGGGCGGCCTACCCACCGAATTGTACAACAAAACAATCCCATCCGTATTGGCCGAACCTGATGTCGGCATGCCCGCCAGGCCTGAAGAAACCGGGAATTGAGCATACCCCAATACCCCTCCCGAAATATTGACCACCCAAATATTGAAATAACGGGTTGGATCCCAGATCGTGGCCGGCTTGATGGTCGCGTCAATGGAGGAGGTGGACCATGTGGCCGACTGGGAATATTGCCAACGAACAATTCCTGTCGAAGGATTGCCTTGGGGGTCCCGTTGGGCCAAACAAAAATTAATATTCGACCCCGCAGCAACAGCCCTGAAATTAGCTGGGGCGTTCATCGTATCCGCATTGAGTCGCTTGAAATCTTCGTTCAGAATATCCACCTGGGATTGAATCTGTGCCGCAGATATATTCCATGCATCCGTTGCGTTCTGATAGATCACATGGAATACCACCGGAATATTATAATCCACCTCTGGACGAAAACCGGAGGTATTATCGGCGATTCGATTGGACATCCATTGTTCAAAGATTTGTTCTGATTCGCCGTGCTGCCCTTGCTGCATTCTGGCCTGGTGATGTTCGTGAGTAAAACAACGAATCGATGAGGTCTGAGCTCCCGATTCGACCAAGGTGACGCCCCAAGCGATGAACCCCATAGAGGACACCCTTAAGAATCGGTTAAAAAAGACTTGGATGAGACGGCCTTTTGCCATGGCATAACTGGACATTCTTCCCTTGGAAGAAGCGAAAAATGAAGTGGGGGGCATAGACTTTGGATTTCTTCAAATTTATTTCACTTTTTGGGGTATTCCTTTCAAAATGAGATTAAATTCCTGCCTTTTCAAGCCCTTCTATTTTCTCCATATTCTTTCCTAATGCCCTGGGCATTAGGAAAGAAATTAGAAAGCCACCCGCACCAAAACCGGGGCTTGTTTGGACCCAATGCAAACCCCACTGACCACAGCAGTTCCTTCAGGAAGCAGGACCATTTCGCTGAAATCGTAGCTGTGCTGCAGGGTTCTGCGATCCAATACCCTTCCGAGCACATCTATAGCCCTTAATTCCAAGATACCCTGACCGCTAACCATTACCTGGGGACAAGTCCCTGGTCCATAAACGGGTTGAATAATCCAAAGTGCTCGCTCTTGGGTGGTTTGTAACCTTGGCAAAACCACCGATAAGCCACCCAAGACGTTTCCGTCCCGGTCCGTAAGCTCTGAAGAACTGGATAAAAACCATGGATTGGTCGCAGCTGGGCTCTCCTGATTAGGAAGAACTTTCAAATACAAAATGGGCTCATGAAGGCCTAGATTCATTCCCTCAAGATCAAACCATGAAAGTCGCATTCGATTCCCTTCAAGGCTGTACTCAGGCATCATGCCCTTCAAGGCAGATCGTACTCCTTCGATTTGCCAACCTTGGGGGACCTCCAAGTCCAAAGTAACTGAGCCTAAGGGAATGCCATCCTTCGATCCAAGGCACTTGAGGCTCAGCGGCACCCATGCTCCTTGAGAAGGAATGACTACAGCCGGGTTCAGATCCAAGGCAACGGTACCTTGACGTACTGTAGAGGGTTGGTAAGAGGCATTTACATCCCCTACGCAAATACCCCTTATGTTCTGCGTAATGTTAGCATTGATAACATTGACAGGAACCGTTTCAAATTTCCAATCCCCTGCCGAAAATGAACTGATAAGCCCTGCCACCCTGCGTGAAACCAAAAGAGCATCGGCGGAACTTATGGAATTGGATCCGTTCACGTCGGCAGAGACAAGGCGCAAACCGCTTAAATTTATTGTGTTATTGAATTGACGGGTGATCAGCAAGGCATCTGCTGAACTAACCCCACCCCATGGCCTGGCGCTCAAGGCCGAAACCGAGTAAGAACCGCTTGGGACATTGCTAAAGGTGTATTGCCCCGTAGCGTTGGTGGTGGTGGTCTGAAGAACGTTGCCCCCTGTCCCCAATAGGCGTACGGTACTGTTAACCACCGGGGTACCGGCTGTATTATCGTATTGCAACAAGCCCGAAATCGTGTAGGAAGGACTGGATTCCAAAAGGGTAACCGCATCGGTGTAGATCTCATCCCCGCTGGTGCTTCCGTTGTTATTGGCAGCATTGGAGGAGAAATAGAACGTCACCGGACCTGTTCCAGCGGCAGGAGCTGTCCATTGAAAATTCCAAGTAATCGTCCCGGAGCTTGTGGAGGTATTCCCCGAACCGGATTGGTTCAGATATCCTTGCTGGAGCCAGGTCCGATTCGTGGTCGAAATGAGAGTGCCTGCATCCCCTCCTTGCCCGTCCTCTACCTTGAGTTGAAAACCGTATTTGTTGCGAGTGGCCCTGGTAACGGTAAGGCTTAGGTTATAGGTCTGACCCGGGACATAGGAAGAGGCGGCTGAACCATTGAAGGTCAGAGTCCGTGTTGCCGGACCTGAATTCACGGCCAATCCCCCGTGGCAGGAGGAGCAATCCGAATCTCCTGGGGAACTGCTGTACCCCAATGGAGCCCCACCCGAACTGGTAAGAGCGCTGTAAATCCCTGTCAAAACCAAGAAGGAAGCCAAAACGGCGATTTTGAGTTGATGATGCATACTTTTGATTTTAAAATATTATTAACCAATTTCTTTTGAAAATGTTTGCCGAGTTGATAATTAAGGGCTTGCACAGGGCCCTTGCCCCGGTCTTGGTTTGGAGCGTTCTCTACGGGCAAGTTGCGGTAGGCCAATCTCCCCTGCAGGTTTCGACAAGCCAATTAGCCTTCGGCAACAAAACCGAATTGAGCAACGACACCCTCGGTGTATGGGTAACCAATACCGATACCGCATCCTTGAATTGCCGAGCCACTTGTCTGCCTTATTACGGGACAACACCCTTTCGAACATCGGATACGCTGTTCACCTTGGCTGCCGGACAAAGCAAAAGGGTGATCGTATCCTTTAACCCTATCCACAATACCTTTAACAACAGTGAATTATGGATATCTAATAGCAGTCGAGGGGGGCAAATTCGAGTAGACCTCACAGGACAAGGGGTTTACAGCAACACCTATTACAGCAGCACCCAAAACCTGGAAGGTGAGTTCTTGCGGCAAGCCCTGGCAACCCGACTAAGTTCTCCCTACACCTCCTTGGGATACTCGGGAACCAACAATGCCAGGCTGAGGATGTTCGGAACAGCAGACAATTGGAAAGTGAATGGCAGGGAGCCTTCCCATGCCAATCCCTACAAAAACGAATGCGTTTATTCCGGGCGAACCATCTCGTACACCTCCGCTGATTTCAATACCGGCACCTTGAACAATGCCCCCTACAGCATGAACACCGAACATACCTGGCCGCAGAGCTTTATGGGTTCCGCTGAGCCTATGCAAAGCGATATGCACCATTTGTTCATCAGCGACGGAGGGCTCAATTCTGCGCGAGGTAACAAACCGTTCGGTTGGGTACCCAACCCCACCCTCACCTATACCGGGGGTTCCAAAGCAAACTCCATATGGTTCGAACCCCGCGACGCGCACAAAGGCCCTGTATCGAGAGCCATTCTGTATTTTGCCCTGAGGCATGCCGCCAACAGCGCTGTTATTCAGAGCTTTTTGGATACAACGCAACAGCGTATGCTGCGAGAATGGGTTAAATTATTTCCTTCCGACTCCGTGGCTATACGCCGAAACAACGATATCCAAAGCGCTCAAGGCAACCGAAATGCCTTGGTGGATTACCCTCAATTCTTGGATCGGCTTAGCACTGTACTTCCACCATCTGCCCCACCCAATATTCGGGACGCTCGTCTTAGCGAAAATTCGATAACATTGGGTGTTGTGGGAGTAGGCTCCATCCGTAGTCACGACCTGTGGGTCTTTAACGGAGGAAATCAACCCATGCAAGTTAACGGATTGTCTATCAGCGGAACTGGCCTTGAATTTGGACCTAACGGAGGAAGTTCAATGGCTAATTTCTCCGTAGCACCGGGCGAAAGTTTCAACATTACCCTTCGTAACAACGCTACCCTTACCCCTGGCAGCACCTACAATGCCATTTGTTCGCTGAGCCTGGGTTACACTGGCCAAGCCAGTACCCTCTATACCGTACCTGTTCAAGTTACGGCGGCCACCGCGGCTAACCAAAGTAGCCTTAGCGGTGCTTTGAAATACGATAATACCGCGCTTTCTCCAATGATCGGTGTGACCCTTCGCCTTGTCGATGGTCAAGGCCAAGCCGTCGCCAATGTCGTAACGGATGCCCTTGGGAATTTTAATTTATCCAATATTCCATCAGGAACTTATACACTGGATTGGCTGAATCCACTTGCCTGGGGGGGAGTGGGCGCCAACGATGCCTTGCTCATTAATCGTGCCTTTTCCTCACTAACCGTCTTGACTGGCGTTAAACTCAAAGCCGCTGATGTTAATCTTTCGCAATCCATCAACTCCTCCGATGCGTTGCAAGTGAGCCGTCGCTTTGCGGGTTTAATAAGCACTTTCTCGGCAGGCAATTGGGTTTACAGCCAGGCATCAGTCACCTTGAGTCCGGGTCATAACACTATCACCATAAATGCTTTGTGCACAGGTGATGTGAATGCGTCAAGAGTCTTCTGATTCAATCACCTCGGCTTGACGAATGGAGTTGGCGAAGATGCCTGTAGCAACCGCCGCATTCAAAGACTCCACGCTGCCAAACGATGGAATGCCTACTCTGTGGGTTGCTAAATCCAGTACATTTTGACTTAATCCCTGGGACTCATTTCCAACCAGCAACATCCCCCCTTGTTTGGGAAATTGAATTCTATTTAAATCCATTCCGCCCGGCATAGAAGCCACAATCCATGGCATTTCTTGAGAGCTTGACTGCTCCGTGAATGTTTGATTTGAATTCATCAAATCAAAAAAATGCATCCCTGTCAAACGTCTTAATTCTGCTGGATTGAGTTCAGCATAGTGAACGGGTAAGCGAAACAAAGAACCCATAGAAGCCTGTACCACCTTGGGGTTATAACAATCTACCGTATCGGGGCTACAAATTAAGCCTTCAAACCCAAACCAATCGGCGATGCGAATCATGGTGCCCAGATTACCTGGATCTTGAATTCTATCCGCAACCAACCACCAAGGGGTTAAATCCTTGGTAGAAGGTAAAGATGATTTTCTGGCTTCCTGAAACCTTTGGCTAAAGTCGGGAATCTCGAAACAGCCGATGATAGAAGGCGCTGTTTTCAGTCTCGATATTCGCTCCATTTCCTGACCTGATGCCCTTCTCACCGTAATTCCCCTATCCAAATTCATCAAAATCCCTTCAGTATCCTTAATCCACAATGGCCCTAAGACTATCTTTAAGGGATTCCAACCGCTTCGAATTGCTTCTACAACCATTTTGTTACCCTCCAGCAAAAGCTCTCGCTGTGCTTTACCACCTAGCCTTTGTGCAATAGCCAATAAGGCTTTAACTTCGAGTTTGGTAATATGAGCAGGTTCCAACGTTCAAATATAAGGCACATTCTAATTGGCGCCTTTATTTCTTTTTGGGCATTTCCATCCTGCTCAGTTCAGTCATACCTGAAAGATGACCAGGTTTATTTAAAAAAATACATTATCGAAGAAATCGATACAGGGACTTTTAAAGTTCCTAGCAGCAATGAAATTGCGGTAAAATCCGATAAAATCACCCCCCTGAAATTAAAAGAAATCAAGAATTCTCTTAAGCCCAGTTTAAACCGAAAATTTTTGGGGGGGTGGCCGATAAGAACGCAACTGTATCTTATTGCACAGCAATGGCCTGCTAATAATTTATTGCATAAAATCAATAAGCGCTATGGAGCCCCCCCCGTATTGCACGATTCTTCTAACTTAGCCAACAATGAAGATAATTTACTGAGATTTTTGCATGCCGAAGGCTATTTAGACGCTGCAGTGTCCACATCTACCAAAAGAATAATTACGGGCATGAAGGAAATTTATTCCATTCGAAAAGGGGCCCCTTATCGAATAGGCATGATTACGTTCACGAATCTTTCCCCTGAAATCCAAAATGCATTGGAGGGAATTGTCGACCAAAAATCGCTCGAGTCAAAATATTCCGGTCAAATATTCAAAGCCTCTGATCTTGGGGAAATTAGAAGTGAAATTTCTAGAAACCTTCGAGAACAAGGTTTCTTTCGATTCAGTACTGATTTCTTGGAATTTGAGGCGGACAGTGGTCGCTTACCCTATACGATCGACCTGAGCCTAAAAGTCCTCAAGCCAAGCCTTGATCATTATCACAAAAAGTACAAATACCGCCAATGGAATCTTTATGTTGGACATTCTCCTCCTTCCTTTAATAACTTTCGCTTCCCTAGAGTCTTCGACTCTATTCCATGGCTAGGTTTTTCGAATTCTGGTGAGCCTATTAATCAAAAACTTCTTTTGAATCAAATTGAAAATCTTAAAGACCCATTGTTTAATGAGAGAAGCCTGCGTAGGACCTTAACAAATTTCGCTCGTTTAGGATTATATGATCCTGGTTCCTATAATATAGTAGCCAATGACACTACTCAAGAATTGAATGTATTGTTGGCCTTGAAACCGCTACCCAATTGGCAATTCAGAACCGAATATGAATTTTCCACGAATACCATTGCGCTGTTTGGGATTAATGGCAATATTTCTTTTACCAGAAGAAACGCATTACGCCTAGGCGATCAATTGGAATTTAGAGCCACATTGGGAGCTGAATCACAGCAACTTACAGGATCTTCAGCCTCTAGCTCAGGACTCAATACCCTGGACATAGGCCTTCGTGCGCAACTTAATATTCCAGGTATTTTGGCACCTGGACTCTTTCAACAATGGAAACTTAATGGAGAAGAGCGAACCTTAGTTTCATTCACTTACCAAAGTCAAAAGAGACAAGATTTTGGCCGTAACGTTCTCAAAACAGGTTTGGGAATCAGCGGCCTGGTTCACGGTAGAACCCAATACCAAATTTGGCCTTTGGAGATTACCTATGCGAATACAGGGTCAATTAGTGAGTCTTTACAAAAAATATTGGATGGCTTAAATGATCCTTTATTACGAGCGAATTTCGTTTCCTATTTCAGCACGGGTGTACGAGGGTCCTGGATACAGGATCGAATTCGAGAATCCAAGAGGGATTACCTAGGCCTTAATCTAGAAAGTTCAGGCAATTTCTATACCTTGCTTAAGGCCGGCTCAAAGAGCCAAAATTTAAAAGATACCATTTGGGGGTTACCTTATTTCAGATTCCTCAAACTGGATATCGAATGGCGTAAGCATTTGGTGGGCAAAGGCGAGTCCCTGGTGGCCACCAGGGCTTTGGGCTCGGTTGGCCTTCCCTTCGGCGATCAAAAAACCCTACCCTTGGAGAAAAGGACCTTTGGCGGTGGGACCAATTCCCTCAGGGCATGGCCTATTCGAGGGTTGGGACCCGGCTCCTTGAGCAATTACGCCAATGGGCGACTCATTCAATTCGGGGAAATTCGTTTGGAGGCCAATTTGGAATGGAGATTCAAGGTTGTAGGTCCCCTTAAAGCTGCCTTGTTCATGGATGCTGGCAATATTTGGACGCTCAATGACACCGCATACAACGGTCTAGGGAATTTTACTCGGAAACGGTTTATCAACGAAATAGCCTTAAACCAAGGCCTTGGATTGCGTTATGACTTTGGCTTTTTTGTGATGCGGGTTGATTTTGCGCTCAAGGTTCGGGATCCCGCTTTGGCCCACGGTAAGCGATGGGTTATTGGCAATTGGTTCGATCCCGATTGGAGAAATGATCAATGGCGATTCGAAGTTCAAGGCAATCAACCATCTTTGAATCAAAACGGAGTGAGCCCGGTTTATCCATTATTTTCCACGGTTTTTGGGATCAATTACCCCTTTTGAAGCTTTTTGACTGCCATTTTCTCGATTGAATCGATGGGGTAATTTAATGCATGGGTATAATTTTGATGGATTTGAGCGTATATTCGCAGCCCAATTAAGACTATCATTCCATGATTGCCATCGTCAATATTCAAGGCCAACAGTTCAAAGTGAGCCCTTCTCAGAGTGTGTATGTCCATAGGCTGGATGCCAAAGAAGGGGATACCATGGAGTTGGATAGCGTTATGCTCATTGAAGATGAGGGACAGGTTCGCATCGGTCAACCCTACCTCACGGATGCCAAAGTAAAAATCCGCGTTATCAGCCACCTCAAAGGCGATAAAGTTTTGGTTTTTAAGAAAAAAAGGCGCAAAGGCTACCAAAAGATGAACGGCCACCGTCAATCTTTCTCCAAAATCGCCATAGAGTCCATTGCATAACCCATCATTTTCTTTCCAAAGCATATAAATCACCACAGCCATGGCACATAAGAAAGGTGTAGGATCCTCCAAAAACGGTCGCGAATCGGAAAGTAAGCGCTTGGGCGTCAAGATTTTTGGCGGACAATTGGCTAACAGCGGCAATATCATCATCCGCCAGCGCGGTACCCGTCATCATCCCGGTCGCAATGTGGGGATAGGCAAAGACCACACCCTGTTCGCTTTGGTAGACGGTCGCGTTGTTTTCACTAAAGGAGACAAAGACCGCTCTTTCGTATCGGTAGACCCGGTCGTTTCCTAATATCCCCTCAATTTTTGTTTCCTTCATCCAAAGAAGGAAAACCACAGCCCTTGAGGTAAGAATATTCAAATTGGGTTTGTCAAACCCGAACTAGGCAGTCTTTCGTAAATTGCGAGAGACAATCCCCTTTCGCATGCCTATTAACGCCACCCATAGCCGTATTCTTGGATCCGGCCACTATGTTCCATCCAGGGTCGTGACCAACGATGACCTTAGCCAATGGATGGAAACGACCAACGAATGGATCATGGAACGGACCGGCATCGAAGAGCGTCGGTTTGCGGTTCCAGGTGTGGACACCACTTCTTCCATGGGGACCGAAGCGGCCAAACGAGCGATGGAAGCCGCTGGTATAGTGGCTGCCGACGTGGACCTCATTCTCTTTGCGACCCTTAGCCCCGATTACTACTTTCCAGGGCCAGGGGTACAACTCCAACAGAACCTGGGGTGCAGAACCATAGGGGCCATCGATATTCGAAACCAATGTTCCGGGTTTGTTTATGCCTTATCGATTGCGGATCAATATATACGCAACGGTGCTGCCAAATATGTTTTGGTCGTCGGTGCTGAACTGCATTCGGCAGGATTGGATTTGAGCACTCGTGGGCGGAATGTTTCGGTCATCTTCGGAGACGGAGCAGGAGCAGTAGTCCTTGGGTCCACCCAAGAATCAGGGAGGGGAATTTTGTCTACCCATTTGCATAGCCAAGGAGAGCACGCCACAGAGCTTGCCCTCCTGGGGCCCAGCACCAGGGAATGGGTTCCCCAGATTATGGAACGTAACGACCCCGATGATGTTTCGTATTTCCCCTACATGAACGGCAACTTCGTCTTCAAACATGCGGTAGTGCGATTTGCAGAGGTGATTGAGGAAGCCCTGCAGGCCAACGGGTACCAAGCCTCCGATCTCAAACTCATGATTCCTCATCAGGCCAATCTCAGGATCAGTCAGTATATCCAAAATAAAATGGGGCTTCGTGATGATCAGGTTTTCAATAACATCATGCGTTATGGAAACACCACTGCGGCCAGTATTCCAATCGCCTTGAGCGAGGCCTACGCCCAAGGCCGCATTGAGCCGGGTGATTTGTTGCTGTTTGCCGCCTTTGGTAGCGGTTTCACCTGGGCCTCTGCATTGATGCGCTGGTAGGTTCGGGTTTATATTCGGGAATAAACGTTTTCGTACGGGACCTGTATCGATCCTCGCCCAATTTGCAGGGCCATGGATTCGTTGCAGATCACTCCATTATGCTCCACCAAAGTAAAAAGCAGTGCGGGGTCATTCCTGATTCGAAATGCCTTCTTGGTTTGGGCTCTGACGGATTTATCACTTAAATCCATCGCCCAAGGACAGTCTCGACCCGCTCTTTTGCCCTTGGGGATTCACCGAGAACCTGCACTAAACGGCTGGATTCCAGGCCAATGGTTTTGGCCGTCCACCCCGCCTCGTCCTGATCTAAAGTGGTCAACGGTTGTAGCCGGTCGTTACCATCCTGCGATCCCATCCTTACAAGAAATTACATTCGCGGCGAGTTACGCTTCCCTTCAAAACTGGTTAACATTCGGCATAACCCAAAACGGAAGTCCACCTCTGAGAAGGCACAAGGTAAATCTTGGGTACAGCAAATCCATGAACCGTAACCGTAGCGGTATATCGCTTGAATGGAACAGGCTGAGCAGCCATAACATTCAATTTCAAAGCGTAGCAGCAACCCTTGGCTCCGAACAAGCCCTGAGCAAGCAGTTGCGCATTGGACTGACCCTTCAGCATCCCATGATCCTTCAGACCCTATCGATCTCAGGAACAAATCTCGACCAACGCGAAGAGCCTGTGCATGGCCTTGGTTTAAGCCTGTTCACGATGATGAAAAGCGACCCTTGGATCATCCATGGGGCAACACATTTCAGCCGAATCGAAGGATTGAGACTTGAAACGGGCTTCATCTATCAAAGAAAATCAGGCCTTGGCATGGTGTTCAGTACCGACCCCGTGAATGCCGTCATGAAGTTTGGAATATGTTATTTACGAGATAAATCCTCGGTATGGGCCTCCACCATGGATAGCCCATTACCCGGACTTAGCTACCAGGCCGCATGGGAAGGAGGGAGGCCAAGAAAATGAGCGAGAATATCCCATGCGGACTAACGTTGCCCAAAGTCGCCCTTAGTTGGTTGGGCATCCGATGGCTTTGTACGTTGTTAGGGGAAGGACATTTCCTGTGGGCACAAAGCGAACTAGACCAAGATAATGCGCAAATCCAAGAACAAATTCAGGCAACCCAGCATCCTATGCTGGAAGATATGCCGGATCGTTGGGAGAACTCTGCTTTGGACCTTCTGTGGACCCTCCAAAATCGGTTACCGTGGAATGAATCCCTGAGAGCCTTAGCCATGGATACCCTTGGTTTAAGCAAAGACCAATGCTCGGCCATGGACAGCCTGGTGAGAGCGCATGGCAGGCCAAAGCAAGCCGCCTTCTGGCTGATGCTTCCCTGGATGGAAAGCCAGGTAGCCTTGACCTTTCAGGAAGCCTTGGGACAAGAATTCCCCCGTCATGACCTGCGTTTTAGAGCCTTTAAATCGGGAATAGATGTCCTGTACGGAACGAACTATGAGCGTTCAATCAGGGGCCAACAGCCAATATTGGACGAACGTTGGCAGTACCGCCTACGCCAACAGCTCCGTAACATCGGTTGGGCCATGACGATCGAAAAACCAGCAGACCGGAGCTTTACCAGAATTCCCGGTTTCTTTGTTCAGGGAATAAGAGGCAAAATGATGTGGCTACTGGGGGATTTTCACCCGCAATCCGGGAACAGGCTCTTGGGCAATACCCAGCGTATTCCGGCCTTTGCCAATCCATGGGCGCATATCCCTGGATCGGAAATTCCATTCGCATCCTCCAGAATGTCCAACGGTAACCAAGCAAGGGGGGTTTCGCTGCAAAGTGCATGGGGAAATCATCTGATCGTCATGAACTCCTATGCCTTGGGCATCTTGAACAGTCCCTTACCGGATGCTTCTTTGGACGACTTGGCATTGGGGGTAATTGCTCTACCCAAGACCGCCGTATGGATGCATTCATTGGCTTGGGAAAAAGAGCGATCATGGGGGATTCTAGGGCTTCAATTCGCGATGCCTTCCACTTTGAATCTTCCTACATCATGGAATTCATCCATCTTGACGACCCAAATGATCAAGGTAAATAATACCATAACCCCTGTCAATCAAATCATCAACAACCTCAAAACCTTGGGGTTTAATTACAAAATTCAAAGACGAAATTACTTTTTTCAAAGCAATGTGGCCATTAGGTCCTCTAACCCGAGCTTGGCTTGGAACAAGGCCCAAAACTCCAGGCACGCTGCTCTTGATCATATCCTATCTTGGGATTACAGTCATCTCCACACCTTGATCATGACTCCGCATCCAAGGTGGAGCTTGGGCCTGCGATGGTCTAAACTATCCCAAGGCACAGAGGCTTCTAGAATATTCAGTATAACATTGCCCACAGTAGGCCGCCGTCAATCTCTTGACCTTAATGCCCTTTGGTCTCCAGTTCCGTATTGGTCCCTCACGTTGCGATCCCATTGGGTAGAGGAAGGGCCTGAGCAGCAATTCGGAAGTCAATTTATCGCATGGAACAGAGGACTGGAAGGAAGAATGCTAAAAGGCCCCTTCAAGGATAGCCGATACACCATGATCTACAAACAAGCCGAGAGGGGGCGTCAAGGAGATTACCTTTTTCAATACCTGCGCATGCCGTGGCCATTGCCTCAACGCAAAGGATTGGACCAGGGAATGAGCGGATATTTACAGATTGCCCATGGGTATTCCAATCCTCACCAACAAACCTGGGTTATCGCGTATAACCTGTTGTGGAAAAGGGTATTTCAAACACAAGTCGATTTGAAGATTGGTCAAACCTGGGCCATCGCCGGACCTGAAGGAGAGCGTGTTACGGTCCGTGAAGACCAAAGTTTCGGAACCGGCTGGTGGACAGGCTCATCCATGCAATACCGATTTACAGCGTCTTTGCAAGGCCGTTCCGGTGGTAATGGTTGGCGGCTGTGGGTGCGGCGTATCGACGATGATGAAAATATCCGATGGGAAAGCGGCTTGACTTATTCCCAGCGTTGGAGTGAAAACTGAATTATTCGGCAGTAGATAAATGGGTGGTATCGCTCAACGGACCAGGTCCCCATCCGGCTCTTGGCGAAAATTCACCTTGCCAATAATTTTCGAGAAGTTGCACAATCATGCCTTCCTTAAGGCCTAATTTGCTGTTATGCAATTTCCCGAGATCTGCTTGCTTCATGACCCAAAGAAACAAGCGCAGGGCAGGAACAATTACGTCGGCTCGGTCTTCATTTAGTCCGTAATGCTCGGCCCTTTGGGCTGGACTCATCGGCAGCAATTGTTCATACAGTTTGTCCAATTGCTTGTAGGAACATGGCTCGCCTTTGCCGGGACGTAGCAAATCGAATACCTTATTGATGTTTCCCCCACTCCCCCAAAAAGCCAATGGTTTGAACGGGAGTAATTCTCCTTTCACAAAATCTTTGAAGGCTTTCCAGTCATGTTCGCGGTCTGTTTGGTCCAAAAGACGAACGGCACCCAAGGCGAAGGATTTGCTTAGGATGGAACGTTGACCTTGGATCAAAGAAATCTCGGTCGAACCACCACCAACATCCATCAAAACCAATTGGTCCTCGGGACCTGCCAAGGAACGGTGCGCTTTGTAGATTAACTCGGCCTCCCTTGATCCGCTGATGAGTTCCATCGCAATTCCTGCATCATGATGGATCGCTTCGATAATTTCGGAGCCGTTGTTTGCCTCCCGCAATGCAGAGGTCGCACAAGCCAAGCAATGATCGACCTCGTAGGCTTTAAGCAGGTAGCCAAAACCCTTCATCGTTTCCAGCAATTGCTGACGACGAAGAGCGCCCACCTTTCCGGTCAAGAAAACGTCGTCTCCCAAACGTACCGGAACCCGGATGTATTCGATAGCCTTCCAATTAGGATTGGCGCCTTCATGGGCCAAAACCTTGACGACCAACAATCTGGCGGCATTGGATCCCAAATCAATGGCAGCTAACCTCAACTCTTCAAATTAAGGTAGCGAAGGTAATCATGAAATGCGGCCTGAGCCCTCACCGGGTTGCCGGAATCTTGTGGGGAATCCTGCTCGAGAACTCTTCGACGGTTTGCCTGAGGGCCGTTCAGGTAACGGGATTGGGCACAATCGGACCATTGAATTTCCATGAGGTCCAGCATTTCATGTTGGAGCAATGGGCTTTCCAACGGAAAGGCCAATTCCACCCGATGATCCATGTTACGAGCCATCCAGTCTGCCGAGGACAAATAGAGCTTCGTCTTTCCCCCATGCCCAAAGGCATAGACCCTTGAATGCTCTAGGTAACGATCAATGATGGAGATAATCTGTATGTGTTCGCTCAATTGAGGAACTCCTGGAATTAGACTGCAAATACCCCGAACAATGCAACGAATCTGAACCCCCCCTTGGGACGCGCGATAAAGGGCGGCAATCAGCGCTTCATCCACAAGGGAGTTGAGCTTAAGAAAAATCCATGCGGGCTGACCTCGCTTGGCTTCCTTAATTTCGAAATCAATCAAGGATAGCAAAGGTTGGCGTAAAAAATAGGGAGCTACCAACAAATGCTGGTAGGAATAATGGAAATGACCTTTGTACAAGGACTTAAAGAGTCTTGCGGCCTCCGCAGTGATTGTCGGCGAACAGGTGAATAAACCATCATCTGCATAGACTTTGGCTGTTTGCGCATTATAGTTCCCCGTGCTCAGGTGGGCATAACGAACGTCTTTGCCTTTTTCGCGACGGGTCACAAGGCATAATTTACAATGCACTTTCATGCCTTCATAACCGTACAATACCTCCGCCCCTGCTTCTTTTAGTTTTTCGGCCCAGAAAATGTTATTTTCTTCGTCAAAGCGTGCCTGGATTTCGACCACCGCACGCACTTTCTTGCCATTAAGCGCCGCCGTGATTAAGGAACGAGCCACCGAGGACACGGGGGCCAAACGATACAAGGTGATCTCAATGGAGCGCACCTGCGGGTCCAAAGCAGCCTCTCGCAGAAATTGTAGAACGATATCGTAAGAATGGTAAGGGTGATGGACCAACCTATCGGCTGCACGGATAGCCTTGAACAAACTCTTCTGCTCCGACCATAGGCCCGGGGAACAGGATGGCCAATCGGGGTACTGCAGATCCGTTCTTCCAAGCAAAGGAAATTGCCTCAAATCCCGAAAATTATGGTATCGCCCTCCCGCAAACAAATCGGCGGATTTGACAGAGAATTTACGAACCAAGACCTTGAGCAGGTCCTGGGGCATGGCCTGATCATAAAGAAAACGGACGGTATCCCCCTTGCCTCTTTTGCGCAACCCGGCCCGCATTTTGTCCAAAAGGTTTTGTCCCAAATCATGCTCCAAATCCAGTTCTTGATCTCGGGTTATTTTGATCGTGTATCCATGAACCTTCGCTGGGGCTAGTGCCCGAAAAATATCTTTTCCGTGAAGCCGAACGATATCATCGAGGAAGATCACGTACTGCTTTCCCTTGAATTCCCCCAATGCAAAGAAACGCTGGGTGTAGCGAACCGGAATTTCCAAAATCGCATGCTGGGTGCCTGATGATTTTCGCTCATATTCCAATCGAACCGCGAAATAGAGGTAGGCATCCCGCAGTCTTAACTTCCTTGTTTTGGAATTAAGCAGAATGGGGTTAAGATAAGGCTGCACCTTGGATTGAAAGATTTCATCGACCTTGGGCAACAGCACTGTGGGAATCGTCTGCTCGTCACAAAGCACAAATCCGCTTTCTTCCAACTTTGGGCGAATTTGATGCTGAAACAAGGCTTCAAATCGATCCTGCAGTTCTTGGGCCTTGAGGTGAATTCGGGTCAATACCTGCTTTGGGTGAAAATCCAATTTCCTCAAGGAGGCCGCCCCAAGTTGCAAAAGGCGGTATTGGTTGGCCACCCGCACCCTAAAGAACTCGTCCATATTGGACGAAAAAATGGACATGAAATTCAAGCGCTCGCCCAGGGGCGTATCGGGGTGCTCTGCTTCTTGAAGGACCCTTTCGTTGAAGTCCAACCATGACATTTCCCTGTTGTGAATCTCAATGCGGCGGCCTTGGTAAAGCTTGCGAATGACCATCGGTTGAGCTTCGCTAACGGATTGAGGCGCTTGACTCTTGGAGGCAAAGGAAGGAAAATGTGGGTCATTCATGCGCTTAGATCGAAATTTCTACCTGGTTCACGCTCAATTGCATCATCTTAAACGCTCAAATGCCTTATCATAAACGTTCAATAATAATTCCCTTTGCCTGTTTGTGACGTTATTTTACGTAAAAATAACAAGCCCTTCTTTCATGCAAAACTTCAGTTGGTGGTTGGTCTTCGTTGCATTTCTTGGCCATGCGATCCCTTCGGAGGTTGTCGCTCAAAATCGCAGCAAACCGAAGGGCCTCGACCTGTGTATCGCACATTACAATTTGGAGAACCTGTTTGACACCCTCAACGATGTCAAGGTCAACGACGAAGATTTCCTCCCCCAATCAGAATTAGCCTGGAATTCCGTACGATATTACACCAAATTGGGGAAATTGGCCAAAGTCATCGCTGGCCTTAACCAAGGTAATGTGCCTGATTTGATGGGACTTTGTGAAATGGAAAACGAAGGCGTGCTCAAAGACCTGTTGCGACAACCCGAATTGCGTCGCAGCCCTTTAACCTATTTGCATTGCCCCTCGAACGATCCCCGGGGTATTGATGTGGCCTTGCTTTACCACAAATCGCGCTTTAAGCCCATTGCACGCCAAAACCTCACGGTAGATTTACCCGGAGATACCGCCTCACCAACCCGTAAAATTCTATTGGTCTCTGGCAAAATACCCAGCGGCGATACCCTTCATATCTTAGTCAATCATTGGCCGTCGCGTCGAGGAGGCCTGGAGAAATCGGCCCCCAACCGATATGCCGCAGCGCGTTGCCTGCGCAAAGCCGTGGATAGCCTCTTTGCTCTGTACGGTGGACCCAACCGCTGTTCCATCATCATCACAGGGGACTTCAACGATACCCCACAGGATTCCAGCATACGCTTGTTGTTGGGGGCAGATTCCACTGGTTCCAGGGGATTATATCACCCATTTAGTGCCATAAATGGAGGGTCGTATTGCTTCCAGGATCGATGGGAATGGCTTGACCAAATCATCCTGAGTCGTTCGCTGTTGTCGAGTAACACTTCTCAAAACCACTACGTCATCGGGTCAGCCCAAGCGTCCAAGGATGAATCCATGTTGCAGCAAGAAGGCAAATTCAAAGGATACCCTTACAGGACTTACGCGGGCAATCGTTATCTTGGTGGACCTAGTGACCATCTGCCTGTACTTCTTCGAATACGTTGTCCTCGTTGCCCTTAGTTCTGCCAAATTGCCATGCCCAACCCAAGTACCCTTGCCTCGAACTCGCCACGCCTGAACAAGGCCTGGTTTGAATCCTGGTTTGACAGTCCCTATTACGAAGAGATCTACAATCATCGCGACCTATCGGAGGCCAAAGAATTCATCCTGCAATTAACCACAACGCTTGCTTTACCAATCACCGCTCAAATTCTTGATTTGGGTTGCGGTTGGGGTCGGCATACCCGTTCCTTTGCAGAGTTAGGCTATACCACCACTGGCCTGGATTTATCGCCGCGGCTAATCGCCAAAGCTCAAGAGAATTTTATCCAACCCAACAACCCTATCTCTGATCGCATGAAGTTCTGTATTGGGGATATGCGTGATTTTCAATTGAATACACGATTTGATGCGATTGTCAACCTGTTCACCTCCTTTGGCTATTTCGATGATGCAGACCAAGATCTGAAGGTGCTTCGCAATGCGCATCGTCACCTCAAGGAAAATGGATTTTTGGTTTTGGACTATTTCAACAAGGAAGCTGTCTGTATGCAATTGAACGAATCTGAATATCGTCAAGGTCCAAAATTTAACACCAAAATTAGTCGGACTTTTGAGGATGGTCATCTTCTCAAATCCATCGAAATCATCCATCCAGATTCGGCTCATAGCAACGAAGTCTTTACAGAAAAGGTTCGATGTTACGAACCTGATGAACTCCGAGATCTGCTGACCCTAAGCGGTTTTGAGGTGCAACAACATTGGGGCAACTACCAATTATCCCCTGCAGAGCACAACAGTCCCCGATGTATTTTGTTGGCTCGACCAACCAACTGCCCCGCAACTTGATCGCTGTGCAATCTTCCACGCCAACCAAGCTTTTGGGAATTGCCATAGGCCTTGCATGGTTGGGGTATGCGTTCGCCCTCTGGATTGGACACAGGGCCGGTTGGTTGATGGAGCCCGCTGCATGGGATCAACGTCTATTTAAGATCATCAACCAGGCTGACTTGCCTGCTTGGCTGGACCAGGTCGCGATCTATTCACGAGATCCTCTGACATGGATTCCGGTATATCTAGCAATTTTGGCGTGGATGTGGTACCGACCCGTACCCCATGCATGGAAAATCTTTGGGATCTTGGTGCTGGCCGTCATCCTCAGCGATCAATGCTCGGCATCGCTGATCAAGCCGTGGGTGATGCGTGTTCGTCCTTGCCGCTTTCCGGAAACAGCAGCTAATGCTAGAATTCTGGTCCCTTGCGGCAGCGGGTACAGTTTTGTTTCCTCCCATGCCAGCAATCACTTTGCCTTGGCATGGACCCTGGGGCTCATTTTCTACCACCGATGGCGCAGCACCGGCTTGATGATCGGATCGCTTTGGGCAAGCCTCATCTGCTGGTCGCAAATCAGGGTAGGGGTGCATTTTCCATTGGACATCGCCTTTGGGGCCTTGCTCGGCATGCTAATTGCGGCAACTTTGCGGGCGGTATTTCAAGCTTCGCTGAGGCAAGATGCCGTATCTTCCACCGAAGCCTTTTCTTATCCGCCCAATCATTAACCTTCGCCCCTCATGCTCTTGACCGGTTTCGCGCTCCTATTCTCCGGCTTGTTGGGCGGTATCATAGCCAAAATATACCAAGGCTCCACGAACCTGGTTCGGTTTCAATGGCTGCTTACCTTTTGTGGAGGCTTGCTATTCAGCACCGCCATCTTGCACTTGGTCCCTGAGGTCCTTGCCTATGGGCATCGCACCGAAAATTTGTGGTTGCTAAGCGGATTCTTTTTGCAATTCATCCTTGAGAAGTTTTCGGCGGGAATCGAACATGGCCACTTGCATCATGAAGCACAACATCATTGTGACCACCCCCTCCATGATGAAAACCTCCCCCATAACCATCCCCCAAAAGACCACGCAGCCACCGAGCCCATACACCGCTTGACTAGCCAGGATTCCGCCTTATGGTTGAAAAATGCCCGTTCTTGGGGTCTGATGATTAGCTTGAGTATCCATGGACTCATCGAAGGGATTCCCCTTTCGGGACTTGAAAATCCCCGTGCCGCTGCGCTACCCTTGATGCCACTTCTGCTGGGCATTGTGCTCCACAAGGCCCCCACCACTTTTGCATTGGCCGCCTTGCTCCTCCGTCAGAAGGTAAGTCCGCTTATGTTATGGAGCGCGGTCCTCTGGGTAGCCTGTTGTACCCCTTTGGGTTTATGGATTGGGCATAAACTGGGACATACCGGACAAGACAATCAGGAAATCCTTCACGCGTTGATGGCTCTAGCGACCGGTTCCTTCCTCCAAATTGCCTCGACAATTCTATTTGAGAGCAGCAACAACCACAAATTCAATTGGCTTCAAATGTTCGGTGCCTTGTTGGGGGCTTATTTGGCCTATTTCATGGGTCACTAACGGCGAGCTTACCCCCTTCAGCATCTTTGTTATTTTAACCTCAAGACCATGTTCGAAAAAGACACTTTGTTAGGCAAACACATTTTGATTACAGGCGGAGGCTCTGGCCTAGGTCTTGCTATGGCTCAGCAATTTTATACCTTAGGAGCGAAGGTCGCCATATGCGGTAGAACAGAGGCCAAACTCCAAGCGGCCACCGCACAAATTGGTGAAGGAAGCCTGTACTATGTCTGCGATGTACGGGATCCTGCGGCAGTAACGGCCATGTTCGACTACCTCACCGAACAATGGGGTCACATCAACGGATTGGTCAACAATGCGGCGGGTAATTTTCTGGCCGCTTCGGAAGACTTGAGCGCCAATGCATTTGCATCGGTCGTGGATATCGTCCTCAAAGGGACTTTTCACTGCACCTCGGAATTTGGAAAGCGTTTGATTCAATCCCAAGGGACTGCATCTACGGCGCAAGAGGCCACAACGCAAGGTGGTAACATTGTTAATATTGTCACCACCTATACCGAAACAGGATCTGCTTTTGTATTGCCATCGGCCTGTGCCAAAGCAGGCGTTTTGGCGATGACCAACAGCCTTGCGGTCGAATGGTCCACCTACGGTATTCGGGTCAATGCCATTGCTCCGGGCCCTTTTCCTACCGAGGGGGCTTGGTCTCGGCTCATGCCGGATCCTTCCATCGAAGAGGCCTACAAAAGAGGCATTCCACTGGGACGTTATGGACAAAACGAAGAGCTCGCCAATCTTGCGGCGTTTTTGATGAGCCCCATGGCGGCTTATATCCAAGGAGGTTGCATCACCATCGATGGTGGGGAGCGCCTTATGGCTGGTCAATTTAATCGCTTCGTCCAATGGATGCCGCGTCCGATGATCAAACAGGCCTTTGGCGCGATGAAATCTTCTAGAAATCCCGCGTAGTAGCTCTGATGAAGGTCGTCGAAACAACTTGACCGTTCCATACCGCTTGAAGCCTGTAAATGCCTGAAGGTAGGACATTGTCAAGGAGAGTTTCTGAAGATTCCAACATCCCTTGATGAACAACGCGACCGATAGGGTCCATGATTTGAAATGGAACTGGCGCCCATGCTGTTTCCGACCCTGTCTGGCCTGTTGCACCCCATTCGTTGTTGAACAAGACTCGAAGCACACACACTGAACCGCAAGGCTGCGGAAAGACCCTCAGCTTTGGGTTTGTTGAGGGAGAAATTTGATGGTCAGCGCTTGATGGCATGGACCCTTTAAGCCATTGGTAGGCCTCTTGAAATTCCCTGCGCCAAAACCATTCGGCATGTTGGCCATCCGATCGAACCACCATTTGCACCTGCGATGCAGGAAACCCCGCCAACAAGAGTTGATCCTTGAGTTGGTTCAATTGAGGCAACATGCTGCTGCTTTCCAAGGCCCCGGCCATCAAGTAGAAACGTACCGGCATACGATACCCTTCTTGCAAGGGCTGTTGTATAATCCTTTGATCAAACCAGAGGCTGGGACTGAATACCCCGACCCTAGAGAAAACCTCCTGGTATTTCACTGCACCGTATTGCGAAATCAGTCCCCCCATGCTGGACCCCCATATCCAAGTACCGTTTCGGGTGCTATCGGTTCGGTACCTGGCGTCGATATAGGGTTTGAGTGTTTGAACAATGAATTGCAAATAAGCATCCCCTTGACCACCACCGTATTGTGGATGAACCCAGGGGCTGTATTCATTGATTCGGTTAGATCCCCCGTTTTCGATCCCCACCACGATGGCGCCTTGATCCCCCAGACCGTGAAGACGGGTAAGGCATTCGTCCACTTCCCATTCCCCCGCAAAGGAGGTAGCCGCATTGAAGAGGTTTTGGCCATCGTGCATATAGATCACGGGGTATCGCTGGGACGGGGATGTAGCATAATCCACAGGCAAATAGAGCCATATCCGGCGGTACCGGTTCAGGGTGGGCATCCAGAAGGTATCGGTCAACAAAGAGACCTGAGCGTTGGCGGTTCCACCTCCGCCTCCACCTCCAGAGCTGCTGTGCAAATCTTCCCAACTGAGGATTTTGAGCCGTATCGTATCCCCATTCCCGTACGTAAAGGTTCGGTTAGGGCGGAAGACCCCCGAGGAATTCCCTTCCACAGAAGCCCAAGTCCCGCGGGTGAATTTGAAAGATACTGTGCCGGAGCCTGCCGGCAGAGTGATCCTCCGGGTTGAATCCGGCATGAGACTAAGCTGATGAGCGGATGACCCCGGATTCCATTGGTTAAAGGTCCCGGCAATGAAAACCAGAGCCCCGGCAGGGGTATAGGAAGGAACGGAGTCCACGATGATGGTGACCTGCCCCCGCAACGGGGACCAAGGTATAGCGGCAACAAATGCCGCCCAAAGCAAAAAACACCGAATGAACATCGCGTAAAAGTAAGGAGAGAACCTTAACCGCCTGTGTACAACATATTGCATCCCCTGGCTTCTGCGCCCTCTAATCGACCCAACAATTCCAAGGTTCCATCCGGCAAAATGCGCCCTCTATCGGAGGTTTGAATAAAGGCCAGGCTGTAATAGTTGGAGGTATCCACGATATTGATTCCACCGCGTGCACCGGCGTTTTCCCATTCCAGCGGATTATCGGATCGATAGATACCGATTCCCACCGAAGCTGGAAACACGAAGCCCTCCAAAGCCGAACCTTCGATACGGTATGCCTGCGATCCTAGTTCGGTCATACCGTATTCACTGCCTAAGCGCAGCCCTGCCGAGTCCTTGGTTTGCAAACGAAGCCAATCCCTAAAGCCCTCCGGCGTCCAGTCTTGTTCCATGCCTTTGGTTCCTCCCGTTTCGATCAAGATATCCCCAGGGCGTGCTTGCCAAGACCTGTCCTTCCACTGTGGATCACCAAACCAATCCTTCAAAGCATGGGGTATTCCCCAAACCAAGGTCGATCTCCCCTCCTGACCGGCCAATGCCCACTGCTCCATCAAAGCCTTATAATCTCTTCGATAAAAGGCTCCAAATTGAAAGTCCCCATGATCCATGAAATACTGTAACATCGCTAACAGCGAAGACTCCCCTCGATCCATGTAGGAAGGTAGGAGAGCCAACAACGAACGATTTTGGAAATTTCCAAGGCAATGAATCGCATGGCGCAATGCCCTGGCCATTACATCGGCCTCGTAGGCCATCCAATGCCTCGAACGCTGAGGTTCTTCGGAAGACTCCCCTTGAAGCGTCTTGGACTGAGCTCCGGTTCCGCTGCTTCGGAACAACGTGCTCGGTCGGGGTACCCCCCAAGACAGCTCTTCGTGCTTGAACGCCTCCACCGGCATGAACACCAATTGATCCGGATAACGTATGGATTCTGAATGAGGGCGCACGGTATTCACCCAACGACCAAAGGAAGGCAGAGCCTCGCGTTGACGGTGAAACAGCTCCATGACCCCGGCGGTTTGCTCATCGGTCCATGGCCTGCCTTGCTTCACTAGTCCGCCTCCCAAAACCGCGTGGCAGGATAGCCCCCCGTCAACAGCCGAGCGGGCAGCCGTTTGCCCTTGGGGTTCATCCCAAAGGCTCCAAAATTGAAGCATCTCCGCTCTCCTGCTGTCCACGGTTGAAGGGGTTCATCGATTTTGCTTAAAAGTACAATACCCCTGATAAGCGCTCCACATTTGGAATAAATTTGCTTCATGATGCGGCAACCCCAAGGACCAAGGCTTGCAAGGCTAATCAGAGCCTTGAGTGTCCTCGTGACCTTGGTCTTGATGACCGGCTGCGATTTGCTTTTTGTTCCACAGATTTTTCCTCCCCAAATGGATCTTATCGCCCCATCGGATACCCTATGGCTCCGATCAGGGCGGGATACCCTTCATCTGGAATTTCGTATTCGGGACGAGGACGGAGACCTGGGTCGCGATACGATGGACCAGACCAAGGACCTCTGGATGCTGGAAGTCCGCTACGGTAGCCCGGTCTTTGATTCCACCTATACCGAGTACTTCATCCCTAACCTCACCCCCAAGGGTGCGGACAAACGTTTGGATGCCTCCTTGAAAGTACAGGTAGAGCCGTTGACCCTGCGATCCGGCCTGGCAGTAGATTCAGCGCAGTTTTATGTGGTCCTGCGCGACAGGGCCGGGAATTTCTGCCCGGTCATTGAATTGCCTCTGATTTATTTACGCCCTTGAAAACCCTTGGACAATGGACTTGCCTGGAAACTTGAGAAAAATTGTTGTTACAGGATCCCTGTTCCTTTGGATTGCCTGGCCTTTGGCTCGGGTTGCTCATGCCCAAAGCGGGGGTCGCTCCATGTTTGGGCAAATGCAAGGCCACCTGGACCCGATCACCGCGAGCATGGGCGGTTATGCCCCGGCTTGGGGACTTAATGGACTCGGATCTGCCATGACCAATCCTGCCTTATTGGAAGAGAGCGGCCCCCATGCATGGTTTGTTGGATGGTCCTCAAGGCCCGCTGGCCTGCAACAAGGTGGTTTTGCGATGAGGCTTCCATTGAAGGGAATAAGCAATTGGCATGCTGCTGTTGGAACACAATTTACAGGTACCGGCTCCATGGCAGCTACCGACCCTTATGGTTCGGAGATTGGACAAACCCAAGCCGGCGAAGCCGTGATCCAAGCCAGTCTGGGGCAGCAATTCAGCCCGAAGTTGAATTGGGGGGTACAGACCCGCCTGGTTTCCTCCTATTTAGGGTCTTATTCCGCTTGGGGTGCAGGCTTGAGCATGGCCTTCCGCTATACCGATACCGCCCAAAAGTTAGGCCTATGTCTGCTCCTGCAGGACGCCAACATCATTTTGAAAGACTATGTGAATACCTCGGCTTCCTCCCGCTTTCCACCGATTCGTATGAGTCTCATCCTGAGCAACGAGTTGAAGCATCTCCCTTTGCGTTGGTCATTGGGCATGCAGCATCTCCAGAATTGGAATCTTCGCTACAACGATCCCAACGACCCGTACAAAACCGATAATTTGCTCTTGGGAGAAGATTCGGTAACCTCGTCTATCCCCTGGTCCGAGCGGATCCAAGAAGCATTCTTGCATTTGGTCTTCAATGCCGAACTCCGATTGGGCAAGGCCATCCGCCTCCGTGGTGGTTACAATGCCCTTCAACGGGCCGAATGGGCTTTCCCGCAACGCAGCGGCAGCAGCGGTTTTAGCTTCGGTATTGGCCTTGTCGGACGCCGATTCAGGATGGACTATGGCACCCATGCGCAAACCTTGGCAGGAAGGCAAAATTCGGTCGCCTTTGCTTGGAATTTTCATTAACACAATTACCCAAAACCATGAACCTCCTCACAACTTTACTCCTGCTTGGTTTAGGCTCCACCCCTGCATTGGAAGCGACTTCGTCCATGGCGACTTCGTCCATGGCGGCTTCATCGAAGGACAGCCATCCTTCCGTTTCGGTGGACTCCGTGCGTATCTACCAAATTTACATCCGCAACTTCAGCACCCAGGGCAACCTGCAAGGGGTCATTGCCGGCCTGGATCGCATTCAAGGGCTTGGCTGCAACACCTTGTGGCTCATGCCAGTGCATCCGGTAGGCGTCGTGAACCGCAAAGGCACCTTTGGCTCCCCTTATGCCGTCCAAAATTACCGGCTCATCAATCCCGAATTTGGTACAGACCAAGACTTTAGGCAATTGGTGAGCGAATGCCATCGCCGTGGAATGCGGATCATTCTGGATTGGGTGGCTAACCATACCGCCTTTGATCACCCATGGATTCAACAAAACCCGCAGTGGTACACCCGTGATACCCAGGGACGAATCCTGCCCCCCAACGATGATTGGACCGATGTAGCAGACTTGAATTTTGATGAACCCGCCCTACGCGATGCCATGATTCAAGAAATGGAATACTGGGTGAAGAACTTTGATATCGACGGATTCCGTTGCGATGTGGCCATGATGGTGCCCGCGGAATGGTGGAAGGACTGCATGGCCCGCCTTCGCCGCCACAAACCTTTGTTCATGCTGGCAGAAGCCAGTGGTCCTGAATTCTATACCATGGGATTCAACTCCACCTACGGTTGGGATTTTTACCATAAGCTCAAAGGCGCCTTCCAAGGCCAAAGCCTGTCCGCTTTGGATTCGGCCTGGGCCTCGGAAAATGCCCAAAGCCAAAGAGCCGCCCAAGGCCATAAGGGCCGTGTAATGCGCTTCGTGACCAACCATGATGAAACTTCTTGGGACGATGTTCCGGTCAAGGTCTTTGGGTCCACCGAGGCCAGCCTTGCGGCCTACGTCATCGCCCAACAACCCGTTAGTATCCCCATGATTTACAACGGACAAGAAGTCGGGCAACCGATCAAGCAGAATATTTTTGAATACACGCCCATTGATTATACAGCGAACCCCAAGGTCAATGCCTTTTACAAGACCTGCGGTCGAATCTTCAATCAAGAGCCTGCCTATTATGGGGATCGTTTCGAGCGCCTTCAGTCCACAGATCCGGATTGTTGGTGGTCCCTTAGGGGTGCTGGTCAACAAGCCATTCTGGTCGTGGTCAACATTCGTAACAAAACCCTCAAATCGAAGGTTCCCGCCGATTACCGTGCGCGTTCCTATGTGAACCTCCTTGACCAAAGCACAGCCTACCTCAAGGAAGAACTTGAATTGGAGCCTTACGGCATTCGCCTATACAAAGCCTTCAAGCCCTAAGGCTAGCGCTTCACCAAACGGCGCCAAGTACGATTGCCTTCGGCATCCCTTACTTGCAGTATGTAGATTCCAGAGGGCCACGCTTGGCATGCAATACGCAAGGCCGTTCCTCTTTCCTCAGGCCGCTGGTCCCCCTGCGCAAACAAGCGACCGTTAAGGTCTGTTATACGCCATTGCGCCTCTTGGCTTAGGCCGTTGATTTGGATTTGGTCGCTGAAGGGATTGGGGTAAATACCCAAGAGGTCTCCCTCGCAACCGGGGCAAGTCGCAGATGCCGTGCTGTAGTACAAGGTGTAGCGTGCCGCTGTATCCCAAGCCCCTGATCCTGATGGGCCACCGAAGCGATTGTAATTTTGATCCACCCAAGTTTGAATTCTGGAGGAGTTGTTTGGTTGGTAAACAATAACATATTGGTTTCCAGAATTCAACAACCAAGGAGCCCCCACCGAATCCCGGCTTTCGCTGGCATCCAAGGTAAGATCCCCGTTCCCGTTGTAGGCCCATAAGTCTCTATAGGAACTTTGCCAAGATCCGCTGCTGCTGTCTTCCGAGGTAGCCATGGTTAGCTTGGTCCCCGTCCAGGTGTACACATCGCGGATATCCGATTCCCAGCCTGTACCGATCCAAGTTTGATAGGTCACCCGTTGAATGAGGCCTCCGGTAACGACCGAATAAGCCCTCTCCGAATTCACAAAGGTCGACCCGTTAAATTCCCGCATCAAATACTGATCCGGCTGACCCACCAATGGCTTATTGCTTACCCTCGGAAGGTCTTTGAAGCCTTCGCTCAAAAAATCCTCTGCGTTGGGCATATAGCTATCGCTGCCCAAGGTGGCAAACCATGAATCAAAACCTGCATTCCAGGTCAATCCGCTGTAACGCAATTTCCCGGGATCCCATGCATTGGTCAATTCGTCCCAAAATTCAAGATCAAATCCCGTGGGTTGTGCGGCTGCATTGTAGGAAATAGCAGTTAACCTTAAGCCGTTGACCCAAAGGCCGTTGTCATCGTCGTATCCTTTCCAAATTAAAGAAGAAATGGTATTGCCAGTGTACGTGTATTGAATAGAGTCCCCGGTGGTCAATACCAAGGAACCCGTGGCGGTATCCTCTTCGTACATTTTGGCAGAAGTGCAATTCCCGCGGCTATCCACGGGTTGAAGCAAGCGGAAGGCCTCGGTCGTGGTGGGGAAGGTGACAAAGAAGCTCAAACGGGTTAGGGCCCCTTGGGTCGAATAGGTCGCCACTGCCGATCCAAATTGGAAAGCGGGCAACGGAGGTGTAGGAGGAATCCACAAGCGCATTTGGGTTAGCTTGCCCGCCGTGTTACGGACAAAACGATACGAGTAAGCGGGTTCAAAGGTCCCGGAGCTAAAATCTTCCATCAAAACTGAATCAGGCGCTGCTGCCGCTGCAACACGTCCCGTGGAATGGTTGGCCTTGGAATTTGGAACCAAGGTTGCCCTTGTTCGGAAAATGGCCCGCTGCTGTGCGGTGGATGTCCCCTGCTGACTCTTTTGTCGGAAGGTTGCCGGAAGGCTTCTAACCAAGCGAACCGCATCGCGGGGGTCTGTGGGTTCGTTAGGCAAGGCATGGCTGGCCGTCCATGTATTCAGGAAACAGAAGGCCACAAGGAAGAATGTTTTCATGGTCTTGGGTTTGGTCTTTCAAAAGTATAGCATATTAAATATAAATCATTTGGTTTAGAAGAATTGGTGCGAAGGCTTTGGTAATCCTTAAAATTCGAATTGTACTTTTGGAATTCATGCACATGCCCCTCATGGTTCATTGGAACCCAGATCCTGAAATTTGGCCCGGCGTTTTGCCC
>VGFN01000004.1 GCA_016868875.1 Bacteroidota bacterium | reverse complement strand
CGCCAATCGCTGCCTTGACCAGGTAAGAACCTGCTAGGAAAATACTCCCGCTCCCTTCGACAATCAAGGCCTCGTCGGACATGATGGGCAAATACGCCCCCCCTGCTACGCAAGATCCCATGACTGCTGCGATCTGTACAATACCCATGGAAGACATGCGTGCATTGTTACGAAAAATTCTCCCGAAATGCTCTTTGTCTGCGAAGATCTCGTTCTGCATCGGCAAGTAGATCCCGGCACTGTCCACCAAGTAGATAATCGGCAAACGGTTTTCCATGGCTATTTCCTGTGCTCTCAAATTCTTCTTTCCGGTGATCGGAAACCAAGCGCCGGCTTTGACGGTGGCGTCGTTGGCCACGACCACCACCAAACGTCCGTGGATATAACCCAAAACCACCACAACCCCTCCGGAAGGGCAACCGCCTTCCTCTTCGTACATGCCCAACCCAGCCATTGCCCCAATTTCAAGACGATCCGTGTCGGGATCCAGCAAGGCTGCGATGCGTTCTCTAGCAGACATTTTACCCTTTTCATGGAGGCGGGCCATGGCCTTGGCCCCTCCGCCTTGGGCTATTTTCTCCTCCAATACCCGGAGATCCTGCATGAGGTCATCAAAGTAGGCTTTGCTTTCGGTGGACATACGTTATAGTTTGAACTCAGGTTATTTTCTTTATCAAGTTCAAATTTAGACGATAACAGCCATTCTGTCCTTCTAAAATGTTCCTTGTTCCCATGCCGACGTGGCAAGGGAATTAGGCCAGGAATAAACTATCTTTGGGGCGAGGGTAAGTCTTGTACGACCAGCTCCTGCTTAATCCCCCAGGGTAGGAATACAGCAAGGGTAGGCGGTTGTAGCGGTGCGATGCAAGTAGCTTACCCTTATTTTTTAATAAATTATTGCATGGAATTCTTTATCGATACCGCCAATCTAGATCAAATCTCCCAGGCACGCTCATTAGGCATCCTGGATGGGGTCACAACCAATCCCTCGCTCATGGCCAAAGAAGGCATCAAGGGGGAGGCCGCTGTGATGGAGCATTACCGCAACATTTGTCAAATCGTGGGTCAAAATGTAAGCGCGGAAGTCATTGCCACCGATTACGAGGGTATGATCAAGGAGGGTCAGGCTTTGGCCGCCTTGCACCCCGCCATTGTGGTCAAGGTTCCAATGACCCGTGACGGAGTCCGTGCCTTGACCACCTTTAGCCGGGAAGGTATTCGCACCAATTGTACCTTGATTTTCAGTGCAGGCCAGGCCTTGCTTGCCGCCAAAGCGGGGGCGACCTACCTATCCCCTTTCATTGGACGCTTAGACGATCTTAACATGGCGGGGATAGAACTCATTTCACAAATCGTTCAGATTTACCGTGTTCAAGGCTACACCACCAAAATTCTTGCCGCCTCGATTCGCAGCAGCCTACACATTGTGCAATGTGCCGAGGCCGGCGCTGATGTCGTAACATGCCCGCTCTCAGCCATTGAAGGCCTGCTCCACCATCCCCTCACCGACAAAGGATTAGCCCAATTTCTGGCGGATCATGCCCGCAACAATGCGGCCTCCTGAGCCAGTCCAATCACCTCCCTCGCAAAGGGCTCCCATCGGTACGATTCACTCAATTTTTGCATAGCCAGGCGATAAGCCTCATGGTCTGCTGAAGTACAAAATCGCTGCAGCGCCACGGCCAAAGAAACTTCGTCGGAATCGCACAATTCCCCCGCCCCTGATCCTTCCAATACTTCTGCCAAGCCTCCCACTTTGGTCACCACCAGCGGTAAGCCAAAATGCAAGGCCGCTTGGGTTACACCGCTTTGGGTGGCATGCCGATAAGGCAAGACCATTGCCTCAGCCGCCGAAAAGTATGCAGCAACCTGTTCGTCCGGAATAAAATGAGTCCTCAACACCACCCGATCGGCCAAACCAAGATCCTGAATGAGCTGCAGGTAAGGCTGCGGATTTTCATAAAATTCTCCTGCAACCAACAATTTCCACCCTTTGCCCTCAGGACTAGACCAAAAAGGGAAGTCCGAGGAAGCCAAAGCTTGCAACAACAAATCCAAACCCTTGTAGGATCGTATTAGTCCAAAAAACAAAAGATAACGAAAACCAGGTTCCAAGGTAATCCGGCTACAGGCCTCGTCACGATCCAACCTGGGGCCAAAATGATCGTAAACCGGGTGCTTGAGGGCCTTACGAAGACCATGATAACCAAATGCTGCCGCCTGGCCGCCAACCGATTCTGACAAGGTCACTAGACCATCGGTCGCTCCCAGGATCCATCGGTTTAGGGGACCTGTTAAAGGAAAGGATTCATGGGGCAACAAATTATCGGCCAAGAGGATTCGTGGAGCCTTGCAACCCAACTTTGGCAAAAGCCGCATCACCGAGCCCAAGGAGGCGGCCAACCACGGAGTCCAATAGCGAACCAAAATAAAATCAGGCTTCCACCCTTCAATGGTGCGCGCGCTCTGCCACCAAGTCCAGGGTGCCATGGTGTTCAGGACCCTTTTGGAGAACAAACCGTGCGGTGCGGAATCCGCCGTGTATTGGCTTGTCCCAGGAAATAACCACGATGGATATTGGAGGGTATAATTCAAAACCCTGACCTCGTGACCCAAGTCCTGCCATTCTTTGATTAGGCGTTGGTTAAAGCTCGTCATCCCCCCGGGACGATACGGCCAGACTGGACCGATAATTACAATGTTATGGATCTGCGATGTCAATCCAAAACTTCTTTGAGCAAATAACGGTTTCGATCTTGCCCGCTGCGGGAAACCAATTCTGCCAAAAAGCCGGTGCAGAACAACAAAGCCCCCAACAAAGCAAGGGTCAAGGACAAATAAAACAAAGGCTGTTCGGTCACATCCCTGTGCGGCAAACCCTTGGTAATCAGGAGCAACTTCCGCCCGATCACCCAAGCGGTGGAACCGGCGCCCAAGCCAAATGCCAAAGATCCCATCGTTCCAAAAAAGTGCATGGGTCGCCGGCTAAACTTGGACATGAAATAAATTGACAAGAGATCCAAGAAACCGTTCACGAAGCGATCCAAACCGAATTTGGTGTGACCGTACTTTCGAGGACGATGTTGAACCACCTGTTCTTCGATGCGACCAAAGCCTGCCCAACGCGCTATTACCGGAATATACCGGTGCATCTCCCCATAAACTTCAATGCTCCTCACAACTTCCAATCGGTAGGCCTTGAGCCCGCAATTGAAATCATGCAAATTCTTCACCCCTGATATTGCACGCGTTGCGGCATTGAATAGTTTGGTGGGGAGGGTTTTGGTCAAAGGATCGTAACGCTTCTTCTTCCAACCTGAAAGCAAATCCAAATGTTCCTCCATCATACGACGGTACATACCGGGAATTTCGTCCGGAGAATCTTGCAAGTCGGCATCCATCGTGAAGACGATATCGCCACTTGCACGCTCAAAACCAATTTGCAAGGCCGCCGACTTCCCGTAATTCCGTTGAAAACGAATGCCCTTGACTGCGGGAAAGGCCTTCCGTAGATTCTCGATGATGGACCAACTTTCATCGGTGCTTCCATCATCGATAAACCAAATTTCATAGGAGTAGCCCTCACGGTTCATCACCACAGCAATCCATTCGGTTAATTCAGGCAAAGACTCTGCCTCGTTGAGCAAAGGAATTACAATGGAAATATTCATGCCTCAAAGGGGTTATCAGGTTTGCGACGCACAAAAATCCCAACAAGCAATCCAAACAATAAATTCATAAGCAAAGACAACAAGGCCGCGGTACCCAAGGCGCGAAAATTTTGTTTGAAATCTCTTTGCTCAAATGCTTCAAGGGCTTTTTCGGCAGCCGCATCGTCCATCCCAAAAGAATCCAAAGAGGTCTGCATTTTGGTCATCATTATTTCTTTGACCTGTAAATGCAGATTAGGGTCAATAACATTGTACAAAAAACCTGTAAAGGCGATACCAATCAACGATCCAATGACCCCCGTACAGGCCGCGGTGACGACTGCTCTACCGTAATCGTAAGGTCCACCCTGAATTCGCCTGTCCTCCAAGCAGGCCATGATCATGGCCGCAAAAACCATCACAATGGAAATCAAAGAATTCCAACCGGAAACCATCCATGTGAGGTCGATCATGTACGTCATCAAAAGGGATGCAATGCTGACCATCCCCAATAAGGCACCAAATCGAAAAATTACGGGGAGATTCATAGGCTCTTTAATGGTTAAATGTTCAAGGGGTCAAGAAATCGAGTTATTTACGAAAATAAATCCCCACCCATAATCCGGCCAAAAGGTGCCAAAGAAATCGAAAGAAACTAATCCTCAGCATCAAGGGCAAAGGGCTTTGGGCTTGAATTTCCCTGCGCAATTTGTCCAAGGTGCCTGCGCTGTAATTGGTATTCAGAATCCCTGAGGCTTGTTCCAGATTCCTGACTTGATCCTCGAGGTAGGCCTGCCAAAAACCGGGAACCCAAGCGCAAAGCAGCCATGCCACAAGACCAAAAGAAATCGCTGAAACCAAACCGACACCAACGCTGAACAGGAGGCCGTAGGTTACCTTGAGAACACCCGCAAAGACCTCTTTGCGCAATGCGTTCATCCCAACAATCAACCACGCCAGCGTCACCACCCCAAGCAAGAGTCGAAACTGACCCAGGGGATGAACAGGGGTCCACCTGTAAACAAGGGCGGATAGTACCGTGGCGGTAAGGGTATTCAGCAACCCAATGCGCAAAATCAACTTGATCATGAGCAAAGGCTGGCGATGGTTAAGGAACTAGCCTTCGATGGCCCGTGGTCTGAGCCTTCATTGCCGTAAAAATAGGCCTGGACACAACAAAGCATCGGTAACACATCACTTAAATCGTCCGGAAATTTCCACATGATTTCCAGTAACTCTTGCGCCGAGGGACCCTGGCGCAGAAAACAAAACAAGCCTGTGAAAATAGGCTCCACCGCAGACTCAACAGCAAGTAACCTGCACTCCTGTATCATTTCGTGCAAAGGGGTATCCACTAAATCCCTTGATTCGAGAACTTCTTCGTAAGCAAGCAAATTATCTTGATCCTCGAGATCAGGGCTTACCACAAAAGATTCAATAAAGTCCTCCATTTCAGGATGAACGGAATCCGCAAGGCATTCGTCCAGGTAATGCACGACTTGAAGCAAATCTGTCCCTTTGCCCATGCATGCATCCTCAAAAGCATCCCAGGCCTGTTCATCCCCCACCTCCCCTGCATCCTCCCCAGAAAAGGAATGCAGGATCAACAAATCAACCAAAAAATCCTTGGAACTCCCTCTTAGGAATTCCTTACGATCAGCTCTTGCTAGCCATTGTTCCAATTGACGCAAGGAGGCTATCGCAGCTTGGGGACCCGAATCTTCCCCTTCCCCAAACAAAAGCGGAACAAGTTCCCCTTGAAGGTCATGCCAACCTTGGAGGTCCACGTTCTGAGTCGCTAGATTCAAAGGTAATCCCTGGGCTTTGGCCCATGATAGGCGGTTCCCTAACATTAATCCACCCAAGGCGTTCAACAAACGTTGGCGAGGGGAAAGTTCTTGGCTCATAGAATCAACGAAGCCCTTGCAAGGATGAAGAAAACCATGAACCGTCCCGGCCCGCAACGGCAAGAATCCCTGCCGCAAAGCGACGGTTTCGATACGCTTGGGCAACACCTTTAGAGTGGGCAAGATTCGATACCAGATCCGTAGTGAGCGCGGAGTTTCGTGCTTTGGTTCCTTTGATAGACCCCAAGTTCAAGGTGGGGTCAAAGAGGACCCATCCGTTGGCCCTGCCGTTTTGCCATTCATCCTCGACAGATTCGCGAATCCCAAGGACTTGCTCGGGACCAAGAGTGAATGCTTGGACCACCCTGTTTACCCACAAGGATCTGGAACGAACGGGCAACGCCAAACCAGCTTCCAAAGCGGCCACAAAAGCATATTGAATACCGGCTTGCCCAAATTCGGCATGGGGAAATTCATTGTCCTTGGACTCGAAATCCCCCGGTTGATGATCCGAACAAATATTGGTTATGGTACCGTCTAAGACTCCTTGAACCAGGGCAAGGCGGTCTTCTTCAGAACGCAACGGGGGGAAGACTTTGAACTCGCTACGGAATCCAGATAAATCCTCCGCTGTCGAAAGCAAATGATGAGCCGCAACACCGCAAGTCACCGAACTACCCTTGCTTTGAGCGGTTCGTATGCGATCCAGGGAACCGACGCAAGAAATTTTGGACCAATGAATATGTACGGGCAAACGGGCTTTCTCTTGTCCAAGGTAATCCAATAAGGCCAAATCCCGGTCCAAGCGTAAAGTTTCCGCAACCGCAGGAATACCACGCAGTCCCCATTGCAAGGAAAGAGCTGATTCGTGCATTTGGCCACCCTGGCTTATTCCCTTGTCATACGGCACACACATCAGGGGCAGACCGGTCATCGAACCGTATTGAAGAATTCGCAACATTGAATGCGCGGATTCTATAGCAGCATTGGCATTGGAAAAGGCTGCAGCCCCGTGCACTTTGAGGTCCATCATGTCGGTGAGCTCCTGTCCGTTCAGGTCTTCGGTCAGTGCGGCGGCGATTTGAATTTCTACCGGTAAACCAGCCGAGGCGGCCCTCAAAGAAGCAATTTCACCACCGGTCTGCAAAACGGGCAAAGTATCCGGCTGTAGCAGGACCCTGGTAAAGCCACCTGCCACCGCGGCCATGGAACCCGAATGCAGGGTTTCACGGTTTTCGTAGCCCGGAGTGCCGAAATGAGCGTACAAGTCCGTAAATCCTCGGGATAAATGCAAATTATTGGAGACCACTTCCACTGCTCCTCGGACCTTGAGGTCAGGCCCAGCCTTGGTCAATTCCCCATCCTCGATCAAAAAATCCAACGAAGCTGAACCCGCCCGGGCTTTACTCAGGCTTTTCGGCATATTGCCGTGTAGTTTGGCTTTGCGAAGGAGAATTTTCATGCTTTGCGTTGCCATAGCAACACCGCTTCCAAGCCCAAAAATACCAAGCAAGCCACCAAGAACAACCTCATCAAACCATCTCCGGCAAGGAAACCCTGTTGAAGCCCCTGTTGAAGATCTGGCCTATTGCCCAAGGAGAGCCTAAAATTTGGATCGATTGCCAGAAGTTCTTTATCGCTCATCGGTACAATATCCGACTCTTTGGGATCCAAATTGATGGCCAAAAAGGTATTCGTTGGCTCACCTGCTTGGCGAATAAGGGCATAGAACCCGGGTTGAACCTCGGTATCGTATAAGCGTATCCATGCTCTACCGTTCACAACCCTAACCTCGGGACGGATGGTGGCCTGGGCCTCTTCATCGCTTTCCTCTAAACTTGCCGTTCCGTTGGTTTGAGCGGCCTTGCCCATTTCATCCAAATCCTTGGCTTGCAGCATCCAATCCAAGGAACCCGCATCTGTTGCCAGCAGGGGTAAGGACCAGGAGGCCTGGCCACCCAAGGATCCGGTCAGATTTGCGGAACGAACAGAGCCTAATGCGGTTCGGTAGAAAACCGGCAAAAACAAATCATGACGAACCCATTCCGTAAAACGCTGTTCCGCAGGGACCGCCATCGCATAAACCATGCCCTGCCCGAAAGCCATGCGCTTCAAAATTGCTTCACCACTCTCCAGCTTTAGCAAAACCTCATCCCCGGCTTGCACCTGCCATGGAAAATAACCTTCTACCGTAGGCATCGCTGCAGCCTCAGGTTTGCGAGCGAGAACTGTTCCCAAAAAGTCATTTCCAAGATCTAAGTTGGCCATTCGCACTTTGGCTTTTCGCCATGGAGCAGCCTTGAGGCTAGGTCCAAAAACTTGGGCCAACTTGTTTAGCGATTCGACGGATTCTTCATCCACAGGAATAAGGAACAAATGGCCGCCACCATCACGTACCCAATTGGCGAGGGCAGCGGTATGCCCTGCTTGCAATGGTTCCGAAATTTCCAACAAGACCAAAGAGAAGGAGTCCAAATTGATCCTGGCCCAATCCTGATGACGGCTATATTGGACTTCAAACAAGGTATCGGTGGCCCATACCGAACGAAGAAAAGAATTGTGCCCAGCGCCGGATCCATGCAAAACTGTAACAGAGTTTTGGACAACATTGGAGAAAAAATATCGATTATCGTAGGCAAAATACGGGTCATTGATCAGCAGCTCCACCAAACCCATTGCATCCTTGGGAACCGTAAAATCCAGGGTGTCCAAACGCAGGGATGAGGCGGAATTCGCAGATTCCGGCCCCTGCAAGGTGGCCAGCGACTTACGCTGCCCGGCCATAAGCAATTCCAGTGAAATATTCAATCCTTGCGGCCATTCCCCGTAGGTGCGGGTTCGAACAACCATGCGGTTACGGATGCCAGGCCTAAAAAACGGCTCCATCAACCATGCCGAATCCACAGCCGCATTGAAGGCCGTCAAAGGGCGGCATGGAACAAGATTCAGCGGAGTATTGGAACTGTTATTGGCCAGCCGTTTGGAACGCGTACGCCAATAGCTACCCTCCATAGATCCTTTCTTGAAATCCGAAAAAAGCCAAAGGGAAACTTCCTTCTCGAACCCTAAACCTTCCTGCTCCAATCTTCGATCCATTTGCAAGGCCACTGACGAGAGGCTCTTGTTTTGATTGCTTACCTGAATTTGATCCAAGAGGTCCAAGGCTCTATCCTTATGAAGCCAACCCCCGTGCAACGGTCGGCTTTGGTTGGAAATCAACACAAAGCGAGTATCGGCCTTGGCATTTTGAATCAAACGACGGGCCGATGATTTGGCCTGCTCGAGCAAGGGCCCTCCACTTCCTTCCATGGCCATACCCCGGCTGTTATCCACGTAAATCATGCAACGAGATCCAGCGCCATGGAGGGAATCCAGGGACGAGGGCAAGGACGTAGGCCCTGCCAAAGCCGCTATCAGCATCAAAACAGCTAAAATTCTGGTAGCCAGCAACAAATATCGAAACAAGCGTTCTCGTTGTTGTACAGGTATTTGTTGTTGCAACAACCAATCTAGCCTTGTGAAATAGGCCTTGCGACGTAACCTAAATCCAAAAAAATGAATATATAAAGGCACGGCCAACAGGGCCAATCCCCACAAGGCCGAAGGATTTTGGAATCCCATGCTTTAAGGCGTAGCAACCGCTGAGGAGATGGCTTCATTTTCCAGAAGCCAGGCGTAAGGTAATAGTTTGTTCTGAATTTCTTTGAGATAAACCAAGGGCTCAAATCCTCTATACGGAATTCCAATAGCAAAGAGCTCACGCCCTCCAAAGACCCTGCGGACGAAAACCATGGTTTCATACCCGTTTTGCTTATAATGTAAGCTATTTTGAATTGCCAAGTCTTCGTTGGAATACAACCCCAATACTACCAAATTCATGGGTAATTGTTTCTCGGCGTCAGCATCCTCCCCCCGCTCCAATGGCGAAATTCCAATCCCTTTACCCGTATTAAGGCCAGCTCGCAAAGCGGGGGATAAAATCGATGGCGTATAAGACGACTTGATCACAGGCAAAGCCGATGGTAACCCCGCCAGGGACCACTTCGAGGCCACAGCATCATCCGTTCCATCAACCGTTAACCCAAATCTCATACCCAACAAAAGGATCAAGAATGTGAATGCTCCGACCAATTGGAGTGATTTATGGTAAAAGGTCTGGGGGGCAAACCGTACACGGCCCTTAACAGCTTGGATATTCCGACTTGGTGCCGTAAGTTTAATTTCAGGCCATCCAGCATGGGGGTGATCCTGTGAAAGTGGGCCTGAATCTGGAGTAAGCTCTATCGAACCCCTTGTGTATGTTAATAAGCCCCAACCTTCCAAATAAACAGGCCTTTGGGTAGATAGCACCTCCTGCAGGGCAAAGTTCATGGTCATTGAAAGACTATAAACTTTGGCACCAGGATACTTTGGATCCGCTTGAGGGACAAAAAACCATGCGTACCGTGGAGATGTGAACCGAGACGCTCCAGTCTGAAATTTGGCAGAAAGGAACCTGTATTGAATATAACCAAAACCCTTCAGGATAGCGGTTTTCCGAACCGAGCGAAGCCTTTTGAGGTCAAATTCCGATAGGTTATTCATATCCAAAAATACATTAAATCTTCCAACGCAATTCCAAATTAAAAAATTTACCCCACCATAAGTCTTCGGCCCAAAGCATCCATAGGGAAGCCTCCCTTTGCCTAAAAGCCAAGGCAAGGTCAGCATGCCTTGAAATAGGCTTTGACATTCTCAAATCTAAATTTAAAGGGAATTGCAAAACCCTGGGGGCATCTGCCTTTGATGGTGTACCTGAAGACCGCTTGTTTGAAATCGCATAAACTACAGAATGAGCATCCAATTTCCAGCCCCTAAACAGGAGTCGTTCATATTGAATTCCAGCCCAAAAACCCGGTTGCAGGCCAGGCATACCTAACCAGGAACGTTGACCAACCAATCCCTGAAGCCCGCACGTCAATGACATTACCGTCGATTCGCCAGCCATCCAATTCATTTTGGTCTCTAGGATTAACTGAGTCGCCTCCGGTATTGTAAAGGCCGATACCCCAAGCACTCTGGATGAATCAATACCAAAAAACCTGGCGTTATTCCACATCCCTATTCCAAGACGATGATGCCATTGGACAGGCTTTCCCTTTCCCCCATGCTCAACACGCACAAAAAACTCTGCCTTCTGTACGGAAGCTCGATAATTATCCCACCCACTCAAAGTAGGGTACAGAGATGACCAATGATAAAACGAAGGCTGATAAAGTCTAGAACCTAGGCCTAACTCCAACAAAAAAGCGTCCCTGCCTGAAATCATTTTGGAATGAACAGGACGAAACTGAAAATTCAAATTAGGCAAGAACAACCAGTTAATATCCTTATCGTCAACATTCCCATATTCCACTTGTCGAACAACATCCATGGCAACCTTAAAACGATAATTACCGAATACGCCACCCCAATGAGGCTTAATGAAAATTGCACCTCTTCTCCCATTTATACTATCCAATTCGTGCGATGTCAACCTACCGCGGTTCAAACCTAACTTAATCCCTATGTCGTGGCTTTCGCCAGAATATGAAGCTTCGTAATGCACATTACCCGACCATTCTGAGGCAGATTGTTCCAAACGATCCATTCCACCACCTGATGCAACAAAATGAGTAAAAAAACCCTCCATCACAATGTCCTGAGTTAAGCCTACACTGTTTGAACTGTTGAATTTATAAGTAGCACGTGGACTAAATCGAAAATTGTTAAATTGATAATCAAAATTCTTTGTATCCGATCCACCCCGTGTTCCCGTACTTCTCAGTCCCCCATCCAGCTCTAAATCCCAGTTGCTGCGTTTGGGTTTGCAGTTTAGAAAAAACTGAGGGTTCCATACCAACAAGTTTCTTACCGAATCTGATATTGAATTCCCGTTTGGACGACCAAAATTTCCGGCAATTGATCCAAAACCCAAAACTTGTTGACCCCAAACTTCGAACGGACCAAAAATAGATGATGTAAAATTGTAATGACTACCCGGGTTGCCTCCCAAAGACAAAAACAAACGACTTGAAGCCAAATCCTGAACGCTGGCCTCTGATAAAGATTTAAACTCAAAAAGCCTTTCTTTGGAGGGAGGAAGCTTCATAACCATAGAATCAGAACGGTAATTTTGAGGCATTCGACTAATAGGATCCTGAATAAGGATAGGGTCCGATGTATGCCTAAACCAATCAGGCAAATTAGGGTCATAAGATCTAACAATTCGAACAGGCTGACCAATCAGTGAGCTATCCTGCGCACAAAGTGAAATGTTAAATAATAAGACGCCAAAGGTGCAACACAAAAGAAAACAGCGTATGGAGGCCTTGTCCTTCATAATTATGGCCTAATGGCTTTTAAACGCATTTCAGCTAAACGACTTATTGCATCAGCGTCCCTGCCTTGAATGAGATTATTTAATACGGCTATCGCTTGATCTTTTTCTTTAAGAACTATTAAATTCTCGGCCAACAGGAGCAGGCCACGGCCATACCATTCAGTATACTGAGGCCACAAATCCGTAAGATCATAAATTAAATCCTGAGATTCCGAATATTTCTTTTCTTCAAATGCCATTTCTGCTAAATTATACAAGGCCCTTGCCGCCCACTCTGTTCGGGTAGAATCAGCAATTGTTTTCAATGCCTTACGTGCAATTTTGGTTTTTCCCTGAAAACGCAATGAATTGGCCAAATACCAAGAAATTTCATTTTGGTAATTCTGTCCGGCGCCCAATGTTTTTACATAAATATTACCAACAGAATCCACTAGACTCCAAAGCTCCATTTGGGAAGAGACCCTAATCAAACCTAATGCTGCATTGTTTCGAGACGTTTGAGAATAATTCCCTTGCAGAGTTCGTAAATAAACTGATGAGGCATTAATTAACAAGGCCTTATCCGAATACACTCCCGCCAAAACGGTCAAGGCTCTTTCTGTAAACAAATTCTCTGGCATTTGAATCAGGGTCTCCAAATCAGAAATCTGCATTTCGATATCTCCCACTTTTGAGGCGGCTATGGAACGGGTAAACAAAGCATTTGCCTTGAAAGAACCTGTGGGATATTCCTTTAAATATTGCGTTAATGTAGCCAAAGCCTCAAAAAACTTCCCAGACTCCATGCTGTACTGAGCCGTTTCAAACAAAATAGAATCCATAGGATCATCTTGCAATGCCAGCAGTCCACTTTTACCCACAATCTCCAAATAACGTTGAGGCTGGGAAGTTTTAATGCATAATTGTCTTAATTCAAACAATGCATCTTTGGCCTCTGGTAAGCCAGCCGCTCTTTGGATTACATCACCAAAAACAGACATAGCTGAAGAGTCAATGCCTTGTTCCATAAAAATAGAGCCCCTAAGATTTAGTGCAATAAATGTTAGACGATGATTTGGAAATTCAGATTCAATTGCACGAATGTAATAATCTGAAGAATCAAAATTAGATTCTTGATAATAGGTAGTAGCCAGTTCCAAAAATGCATATATTCTGTAGTCAGAACTTGGAAATTCTTGAATTAAATCAATAAGCTTTTTACACTTTGTGGGAACATTTTTTTGAATACCAAACGAAATCGCCAGTTGATAATAGGCATAATCTTTTCCATCTCCACGACCGGAATCTAAGATACACGATTGAAATTGATTGATGGCCAAATCAATTAAACCGTCACGAAGAAAGGCATCACCCAAACGCATTTGAGCGTCCCTGAACATCGCCGTTTCAATTTCATTTCGAGCATTCATTAATTCAGCCTTTTGAATTGCCTCCTTCATGTATCTTACGGCCTGATTATGACGCTCTAACCTAAATGCCAATTGTCCCAATTGATAATTTGCCGCAAAAGGGGTGCAACCCAGCAGCCTTAAGTCAAGATTAAAACAACCAAAATCCAAAAAATTCTTCATCCATATAAAGGCCTGATTGTACTCGCCAACACGGTGATACAATTCGGATTTCCAAAAAAATGTTGCGGCACGAACAGATGAGTCTTCTTGATACAGAAGGGAAGAATCCAAATAGCTTGATGCATCGACATATCTTTTTTGATTAAAGAAAGTCACACCCTGCTGATAATATAGCTTCTGAAGAATAGCCTGAACCCTGGGCGTTTGATTAGAGACCCCTCTAAGAATTCCTAAAGACTCTAGATAATGATGAGCCCTCATTGCCAAATCACTTAGGCATTGGCTAACTTCTTCACGGTAAATACTGCCCGGGTACTGAAGTAAAAAAGAACCAAGAACCCTAAAATTAGCCGGGGCCTCACCAATATCGTAACATATTTTAGCATAATTGTAAAAAGCACTTTCCCGTAATGACCCGTTAACCTCTAATTCAGTAACCTTTTGAAATGAAATTCTGGCCTTGGCCAAATATCGATCTGATTTTTCCTCCAAGCCCAAGGCTAGCCACGCATGGCCTTGAGTATAATAGCCAAGAGAAATTAAAGAATCCGGCCAGAATTCAACTCTTTGCAATAATTGAGCTACTGTATCCCAAACACCCAACAAGCTGTACATTTGAGCCAAACGTAACGTATCCGCTGAATGAGCCTGATATCCATAATCAAGCGCCTTATTCAAATACCCAATAAATAATTTAGGCTCAAGTCTTCCATAGGACAAATTCATCCCTAAAACACAAATCTCCTTTTTCGTAATTTGAAACGAGCCCTCGCTTAATGAATTCAATGCAGATAATGCGGCAGAAGTATCTCCCATTAATGCCCTTAACAAAAGCCTTGGATAAATACATAGCGTATCGTATTGGGGATCGCCTTGCAAAAGATCTAATTTTCTTTGAGTCTCGACATAATTCCCCATACGGAAATAGTGACCCATTAAAGAAAACCTGGCATGATTTTGATATTCCCCGGGAGAACTAGCCGCCTGTAGCCAGTGCTCAAGGGCCTTTATCGTATCGCTCGAATAATTAAGTTGCCCGTTGAAATAATGATATTGCTGGGCTTCTGAAAAATTGAGTTGATACCAATTCAAAGAGTCCCAAACTTGCATCGCCTCCAATTCACGATTCTGCCTTATGAGATATAAACCGTAAATAAGTTTGGATTGGTGCAATCGAGAATTTTCAGGAAAATCTCTCAAGAAGGCTGGAAATAGAACTTCGACCTCAGGATCTAAGCGATAGGCAGCCTTGGCGCACTCTAACAATCTTAGGTCTTCTTCAGAACAAGAATTAGCAGTTTGGAAGGAGATCAGATTCGTTTGCAGAGATCGCAACGCTAAATCTGCCGAATGAAATTCCCTCTTATTCGCCCATTCAGTCCAAGAAGTGCCCTGGAATTCAGGCACACTTATGGGTATTATTCCCTGCGCATTTGATGAATTATAAAACAGGATCGCAATAAAGCCCAACAGACTGAACCTCTTTAAACTTTTTAGGTTTCGATTATTGGGCATGGCTAATCAAAGACAAATTAATCAAAAAAGTTCCTACGTTGATTGCATCAAAATTTAGTTTAAAAGCTAAGCACTAGACCTAAAGCCGGCAAAATCGGCAATTGATCGACCCTGCTGTAGCGAATTCGATCAAAATAGAAAATATTTCGACGATCGTACGCATTCGTAAGACTGAAATTAAGATCCGTGGAAAGTCGATCATTCCATTCCTTGCGGTAGCGCAATGCCAAATCCAAACGATGGTAGGTTGGCAAACGGCCTTGGTTAAATCCGGCATACAAAACCCCCAAGGCACCCCCTTGATTGATATAATCTGTACCAGCACCACCTCCAAAATTCAAGTCAGGATAAAAGCCCTGGGTTTGCGTAAAAGGAAATCCCGAACCGAAGTTCCAACGACCTGAAACCTCCCATTCCAATTGTTTTCCAAACGTATAGGTGCTGACCACATTGATGTTATGGCGACGATCAAAAACAGGATTGTAGGTGCGTATTCCATCAAAGCGATCCACATAAGTCCAGCTGTAGGTGGTCCATAGGTAAAACCTTTTGACATCGTATTTGACGCGGAAATCAAAACCGTAGGCCCTACCCCGCTCGATGATGAAGTCCTTTTTGAGGACATCCGGCTTTCCAAAATTCCCTTCAATATCGTCAAAAATCTTATCACGGTTAATGTTGGACAGCTGGGTAAATTGTTTGATATACGTTTCCGCATTGATCTCCACCCTGGGCCCCAGATCAATCTCTACCCCACCCACCAAATGATTGGCTTTCTGAAGCCTTGAGGTCACCGGCTCACCATCAAAGGTTTTGGGAAGATTATCCGGGCCTGATAGAAAGCCAAGAAAAAGATTCACCACATCCCTGTCTGATGTCGCCGAAATTAAATTTTGAGAGTATTTGCCGCCAGCGACCTTGAATCGCAAATCAGGCCTTGCGTTGTACTTGGCACTGAATCGAGGTTCCAAAGACATCTCGGTGAGGCTCGAATAATAATGGGCCCGAAGTCCAGGTTCCACTACCCAATTGTCAAACAACAAATTGTACTTGCCAAAAACCGCAAGCTCCGTGGTGCTTTCTTGCTGCCGGATGATTTGACCCGTTGAATTGGTAAAGTTAAAATCGGTATTTAGACCCACCATATCGAACCCAAAGTTAGCCTGACCGGAATTAAGGTACTGGGTTACCGAAACCGTGCCGTTGAATCCGGTGATGGCCGAGCGCCTTGGTCGTCCGTCCGCTTCGCGTTGACCAGATTCAAAATTAGAATAGCCTAGATTTCCAGATATGGTATTGCCAGCACCTTCAGGAATGAGCACAAACTGTGTGCCTGCTCCGGTCGATACCCAATCAACCTCGGCAATTCCCCTGAAATTGGCTTTGTCGGTCATGTTAAATCCAAACATAGAAAGCTTCGAACCGCTGTTTGCCTTGAACGTGGCTTTGCCATACACATCCAAAAAGGAAAAGGGCAAACCCTGAGGTCCAGCATAGGCATACAGGGCTTTGGAGGTTTGATCGAGGTAGGAACCCTTGGCGCTGAAAATAAAAGTAGGGGCAAGCTGCTGAGGACTCTTGGGCTGCCAAAGGGGGCCTTCCAAGACCAATCTGCTCAGGAAGGGACTAACCCCTAGCTTACCACTCAGCTGTTTTTGGTTACCATCACGGGTGGTTACGTCCATGACTGCCGAAATGCGCCCTCCATGATTCGAATTGTACGCGCCGGTATATACCTCGGCGTTTTTGATGAGGTCCGTTTCAAAAACCGAATAAAGTCCAATGGAATGAAAAGGATTATACAGCAGCATCCCATCCAGCAAAACTTTGTTCATCACGGGAGAGCCACCCCGAATATACAATTGACCACCTTGATCGCCAGTAAAGACCACTCCCGGAAGGACTTGTAAGTACTGTGCGATATCAGCCTCCCCCCCTACCGATACCACTTGCGTGATTTGTTTCGGCGTGACGGTCTCCACGGAAACTCGGGTGTTGGTCAGCTGTTCTTGCTTGGCTCCCAAGACTTCGACCTCTTGGAGACCAATCGAGGATTTGGACAATTGCAAACGATAATTGAGCGTCGCACCCGCGGTGATTTTTATGGAAATCCGGGCCGTATCGTAACCCAAATAGGTGCTCATCAAAACATAATTCCCTGGAGGGATATTCTTGATGGTAAAAAATCCATTGACATCGGTACTGGCCCCTATGGTCGTCCCTGCAAGAAAAACATTCGTAAAAAGAATGGGTTCCCCGCTGCTTTTGTCCATGACCGTTCCTCGTATGGTTCCTGAATTTTGGGCTTGCAACCCAGGACTCAACCCATAAAGTAGAAAAAAAATGGCCCAGAAGCCACCCGAACATAAAACCCTGGATACATACCGCATCAGGGTAAAATTAAGGCAAGATGAAGGAATTAGGGCAAATTACGTGGCCCGAAGAGGTGGCTTCTTAGTTTAGGCGGCGAGGGAATCTGAAACCGCCTTGGCCGCATCCTCGAGGGTGATGGCAGCCCGTATAGGCAATCCCGATGATTCCAAGATGTCCTTGGCGTCGTTGGCGTTGGTTCCCTGGAGGCGAACAATCAAGGGAACACGCAAATCACCCAAGGTTTTGCAAGCTTCTACGATACCGTTGGCAACACGATCGCAACGCACGATTCCTCCAAAAATGTTAACCAAAATGGCCTTGACGTTGGGATCTTCCAAAATAATATTAAAGGCTTGGGCAACCCGTTCCGCGGAGGCCGTGCCGCCAACATCCAAGAAATTCGCGGGACTTCCTCCACTCAATTGGATCATGTCCATGGTGGCCATGGCCAGGCCGGCACCGTTCACCATGCAGCCGACATTCCCGTCCAATTTAACATAGTTCAAATTGAACGATGCGGCCTTGAGCTCGGTGGGGTCCTCCTCACGGGGATCATGCATCGCCGCAATTTCAGGAACCCGCATCAAGGCATTGTCATCAATATTGACTTTGGCATCCACCGCCAAGATGCGATCATCCGATGTTTTGAGAACGGGATTGATTTCGAACAAGGAGGCCTCTACCCCTTCGAAGGCCTTGACCAAATTTTGGCAAAAAGCCACCATTTGTTTGAAGGCCTGTCCCTTAAGACCTAGGTTCAAAGCCACGCGGCGGGCTTGATAGGCTTGAAAACCAATGGTGGGGTCAATCCACTCTCTGTAGATTTTTTCGGGGTGTTTTTCGGCCACTTCTTCGATGTCCATTCCACCCTCCGGGGAATACACCATCACAAAACCGCCTTGGGCCCGATCCAACAAAACCGATAAATAAAACTCCTGCACAGGGGATGGCCCCGGGGCATAGACATCCTCGGCAATCAAAACCGAATGAACCTTTTTGCCCGCCGACCCGGTTTGGGGAGTGACCAATTGCATACCCAAAATTTGGGAGCTCAAGTCTTGAACCTGTTCCAAGGACTTGGCTAATTTGATACCACCCCCTTTGCCCCGACCCCCGGCATGCACCTGGGCCTTGACCACCCACCAACTTGTTCCCGTTTGCTCCTGCATTGCGTTGGCAGCCTGAACCGCCTCATCGGGAGTGGAGGCCAAAATTCCTCGTTGAACGGTAACACCGTATTGCGACAACAAGGCTTTGCCTTGGTATTCGTGAATATTCATGGGAGCTGGATTAAACGGCTACAAAGAAGATAAATCAGGCGACTAACCCCCAAAATCATCAAAAGCGACGTGTTCCTTCGGTATACCCCAATCATCGCACATCTTCAACACGGCTGCATTCATCATAGGAGGACCGCAGAAATAAAATTCGATTTCTTCCGGTTCCTTGTGCTTGCTGAGGTAATTGTCAATGAATGACTGGTGCACAAAGCCCAAAAACCCATCCCCTTCCCGATCGTCCAAGCCCTGGCATACCTTCCAATGATCCTCGGGCAGAGGCTCCGAAAGGACGACATGAAAACGAAAATTGGGGAACTCTTTTTCGATGGCACGAAACTCGTCCACATAAAACAACTCCCGCTTGGAGCGACCCCCGTACCAATACGAAACCTTACGGCCTGTTTTGAGGGTATGAAAGAGGTGAAAAATGTGAGCACGCAGCGGAGCCATTCCGGCGCCACCGCCTACATAGACCATTTCTTTCTGGGTATCTTTGATAAAGAACTCCCCGTAAGGTCCTGAAATGGTGACCTTATCCCCCGGTTTGCAATTAAAAACAAAAGACGAACAAACCCCGGGGTTCACTTTCATCCAGGCATTGCTGGCCCTATCCCAGGGGGGGGTCGCAATACGAATGTTCAGCTTGATGATGTTTCCTTCGGCGGGGTGGTTGGCCATGGAATAGGCACGGAATATGGGCTCGGGATTGACCATTTTGAGATCCCAAAGCTTGAATTTGTCCCAGTCTTCCTTGAACTTTTCCGGCCCTGCAGGATCATCGGGCGATGGAGCGATATCGATGTTTTTGAAATCAACGGTGCAAGCAGGTACATCCACCTGGATATACCCCCCGGCCTCAAAATGTAAATTCTCGCCTTCGGGCAGTTTGACGGTGAATTCTTTGATGAAGGTGGCCACGTTGTAATTGGAGACCACTTCGCACTCCCATTTTTTGATTCCAAAAATTTCTTCGGGAATCTGAATCTTCATGTCATTCTTGACCTTGACCTGGCAGGCCAAACGCCAATGCTCGGCTTGTTCACGTCGGTTCAAATGCCCTTTTTCGGTAGGCAAGACATCGCCCCCGCCTTCCAGAATTTGGCATTTGCACATGGCGCAGGTTCCACCACCACCGCAGGCAGATGGCAAAAACAATTTACGTTCCGACAAGGTGCTGAGCAGGGTCGACCCCGCCGCCACCTTCATGGGATTCGCCGTATCTCCGTTGACAATAATTTGGACATCCCCGCTGTTGACCAATTTGGCCTGCGCATACATCAGGACAAAAACCAGCAACAGTATGACCCCGGAAAAAGCCAGGATGGAATAAAAAATGATGGATAAGGTAGCCCCGGTTAACATGGTCGTATAGAATTAAAGCGTAATACCCAAAAAGCTCATAAATGCGATGCCCATTAAGCCTGTAATGATAAATGTTATACCCAACCCACGCAAAGGAGCTGGGACATCCGAATAACGCAGTCTCATTCGAATAGCGGCGATTGCAACAATCGCAATTAACCAACCTACACCTGAACCTAAGCCAAAGACCGCTGCTTCGGCCAATTCATAATCTCTTTCTTGCATAAACAGGGATCCCCCCAAAATGGAACAATTCACCGCTATCAGAGGAAGAAAAATCCCCAAGGCCCCGTACAATTCAGGAGAAAGTTTTTCGACCAACATTTCAACCAATTGCGTCATGGATGCAATGGTTGCAATAAACATAATGAAGGCCAAAAAACTCAGGTCAACCTTGGCCAAGGACGGACTAATCCAAGCCAGGGCCCCTTCCTTCAAAACCTTGTTCAAAAGTAGCCAATTCAGGGGAACGGTAATAGTCAATACAAAGACAACCGCCACACCAAGGCCCAAGGCCGTTTTGACATTTTTGGAAACGGCCAAATAGGAACACATGCCCAGAAAGTAAGCAAAAATCATGTTGTCGATAAAAATCGACCGAACAAAAACGGATACCAAATCCGCGGCCAGAAATAAGGTGCTCATTCTTTTTCCTCCAAATGTTTAGCAAAACTTCTTTGAACCCAGATATAACAGGCGACCACGAACAAGGCTCCTGCAGGAATCATCATCAACCCGTTGTTGACATAGCCGGCTTCGTATACAGCGTCAGGAATGACTTTGAAGCCAAAAAGCTTGCCACTACCCAACAATTCACGAAAGAAAGCCACCGTAAGGATGACCGCTCCGTAACCAAATCCATTCCCTAAACCATCCAACAACGATGGAAAAGGTTTGTTACCCATGGCATAAGCCTCAAGGCGACCCATCACAATGCAGTTGGTGATAATCAAACCGACAAAAACCGAAAGCTGTTTGCTGATATCGTACATGTAGGCCTTGAGAATCTGGTCCACCAAAATAACCAAAACGGACACGACCGTCAGTTGGACGATGATTCGAATTCTAGGCGGAATGGCATTCCTCATGAGCGATATCACCAAATTGGATAAGGCAACCACCGCCGTGACCGACAAAGCCATAACCATGGTGGGTTTCATTTGAGTCGTAACGGCCAAAGCCGAACAGATCCCCAAAACCTGTATGGTCACCGGATTGTTGTCCGACAAAGGGTCGGTGATGAGTTTCCTCTCTTTTTTGCCGAGAAGGGGCTTTTTTTCGGCGGGACTTTGAACCAATACGTCGCTCATAGTTGAGGGGATTGTGTGGATTGTTGACGGATATATTTTAGATAACATACCAAATCTTGTTCAAGCATCTTGCTCACACCGTTGGAGGTAATGGTACCACCACTGATGGCATCGACCGCATGGGGCATGCTCGCATCATGCTTTCCTTTCTCGACTTTGACCGAGACAAAATCACCTTGCTCGTTGAGGAGTTTTTTGTTAATAAATTGTTGCTCAAAGACGTCGGTATTGATTTCGGCACCCAAGCCCGGGGTTTCCCCTTTGTGATCAAAAATGGCCGAACGGAGGGTATTACCATCCTCGTCCAAAGCCAAATAGCCCCAAATGGGACCCCACAAACCGGTACCGGCCACCTGGAGTAAATACGTGGTCCGACCACGGGGATCCTGGTAAACGTACATGGGGTAACGAACCTTGTAAGCGGGGTTTTTAGTATTCAATTTTTTCTCCAAAGCCAAATCCAAAGCAAGAGCCTCCACGCCTTGTACCTGTTGACCTTCTTGGTCAATGACCAAACCCTGAACCAGTTGGTCGAATTTTTTGTAATCGTTGGGGCCGTTCAACCCCACCAGGGATAGAATGTTTTGCTGCTTTTCTTTGAGGACATTCTCGTCCTGAGCAGGCTTGAGTATGGTCGCCGCAGCGGCCAGCAAAGCAGCTGATAAAGTCGTCACCACCAGGGCGAAGACGATGGTACCTGAATTTCCTTTGGATGACATAGGGTCTAGTATGAATTTTTAGGCAAGGGAGGTGCGGGCAGCGAGTCGTTTGTTACGACGGGCAATATTGGCTTGAACCACATAATTGTCAATGAGGGGAGCCATCACATTCCCGAACAAAACAGCTAACATGATTCCTTCGGGGTAGGCCGGATTAAAAACCCGAATCATGACCGCCATCATACCGACCAAAAGTCCGTAGATCCACTTACCGGTCCCTGTATGCGCCGCCGTTACCGGATCCGTGGCCATGAAGACCGCTCCAAAGAGTAGACCGCCCATGGCCAAGTGTAAATAGAAGGGCATGTTCATGAATGGCGTCATCCCAATTCCGTTAAAGATGAGGCCCATCAACAAAGCTCCCAAAATCACCGAAATCATGATAACGCCAGACCCTATCCCCGTGATAATCAAGAAGGCAGCACCCAAGAGGATCGCAATTTTGGAGGTCTCTCCAATCGAGCCCGGAATCAAGCCAACCACCATATCCTGCAGAGAATAATTCCAGGGTTGGTCTGCAGAAATCTGAAAAGGAGTGCCGGTCGCTGCTGCATTGGCCAAAGCCGTCGCACCGCTGTAAACATCCGGCTTCTCCGAAATCCAAACTTGATCCCCACTCATAAACGTAGGGTAGGCAAAAAACAAAAAGACCCGGGCAGTCAAGGCCACGTTCAAGACATTCATACCGGTACCCCCAAAAACTTCTTTGGCAAAAACAACCGCAAAAGCAGTCGACAATCCCACCATCCACAAAGGAATATCAGGGGGAAGGACCAAGGGGATTAACATACCGGAAACCAGGAAGCCTTCGTTGATGGCATGGCCCTTTTTGGAAGCCACAAAAAACTCAATTCCCAAACCCACCGAATAGGAAACGATCACAATGGGAAGCACTTTGAGAGCACCATAAAAGAACTTGTCCCAAAGACCGTTCAAAGGAGAGCCAGCAAACTCACCCAAAGCCAAGAAATGCTGATGACCCACATTAAAAATCCCAAACAACAAAGACGGTACCATGGCCAAAATCACAAAGAACATGGTCCGCTTAAGATCGATGCCTGCCTTGATGTGGGTACCACCACGGCTCACCCGGTCCGGGGTGAAAAGAAAGGTCGCGAAACCGTCAAAAAGGGTGTGAAATTGCGCATATTTCCCACCTTTCTCGAAGTCAGGGCGCAGTTCCAATATTTTCTTTTTTAGAAATTCCATGGGAGAACTAAAATTGTAACTATTTGAATGTTAATGGATGGTGCTTATTCCTCTTCCCCGATGAGCAGGTCGAGCCCTTTTCGAACCATTTCTTGGACTGGTATTTTGGAGGTGCAAACAAATTCACAGAGGGCCACATCCTCCTCATCCAATTCGTGCAGACCCAATTGCTCCATTTCTTCGACATCCTGGTAATGAATGGCCTTGAGTAAATAGGTCGGCAGCAAATCCATTGGTAAAACCTTTTCGTATTGCCCCGTCATCACAAAAGCCCGCTCTTCGCCGTGGGTATTGGTGTTGACTTGGTAGGAACGATTGCTCAACCAACCCGACAAGAACGACCTGGAAATATCAGGACGGGCATAGGATGGTAACAACCAACCCAAAAATTCCAAGTCCCGGCCTTCCGGAATAACACTTAATTGATCGTGATAAAAACCAAGAAATCCGTCAGCATCCACCTGTTCCCCGCTCAGCACATCTCCGGATATGATTCGATGCTCCCCTCCTTTCAATCCTGCGCCTTGGAGGAGGCCGGAAACAGAGGCCCCCAGAATCGCCTGGGTGTAACCCGGTTTTTGCAAAGAAGAACCACCGACCGCAACCCAACGTCGGGCATCGTAGTAACCTGTCAAGAAAAGGCGACCTAGGATGATGACATCGGCAGGGGTCATGGTCCATACGCAATCCCCTTTGGCAATCGGACCAAGATGGTGCATTTGAATGCCCACATTTCCCGAAGGATGAGGCCCATCGAAGGAATGAATTTGAACCCCCTGGGCTCCGGTGACCTCCTTGGATCGGGTTAATCGTTGATGGATATTGAGGTAAACCTTGCCCTTGCACAGCTGCTGGAGCACCTTGAGGCCTTCGGCAAAGGCTGCGGGATCTTTCTCGACCTGAAAATCACGGTCTGCCGCCATGGGGGCTGTATTGAAGGCCGAGATTACGATGCAGCGTGGTTGGGCATCAGGCCTGGCCATGCGGTTGTAGGGCCTTTGGCGCAGATGGGCCCAGACCCCTGAATTCATCATTTTGGAGCGAATGGCCTCGGCATCCAGTTCCGCAGGTTTGGCAGAACCGAAATCCTGGTAACGGGTTTCGGCATCTGCTTCAAGGACAATGGCATCCAAAACGCGTTTGGGGCCACGCTGAATTCGATGTACTTTGCCACTGACGGGACTGCATAGGTACAATCCAGGAAAGGCTTTGTCTTCCATCAAAGGTGTTCCTGCCAGGACTGCCGTACCCTCTTCGACCAAGAGCCTAAGCTTCTGGTATCTGAAGATGATAGGCCTGATGGCGCAATGGTTGGACGGGGAAGAAAGGATGTTTTGGGAGCTGGGAGTGCCTACGAGCTTAATGTCGTACCCCCTTCGAAGGCTGATGGTTTGGGCCATAGGATGTTTGCGCGGCAAAAATACATTTCAAAACCGACGTTAACTCAATAACGAACCATTATTTTGCCAATCATGAATTTTCCTAATTGGCGCCATCGCTTGCTATGCACAACCTCAGGGTTATTGATGCTGAACTCCTTGTCGATCAATGCTTTGAGTACAAATCTAGGGCCTGACGTTTACCAGGATCAAATTTGGCAAAAGGATATCCATTCGGTGCGGCTCCATACCGAACAAGACCCTTTCGGTTCACCCGTTTGGGAGCTGGGCTCGGACAACCCCCCTTTGATGCTTCGTTTCGATGACTTGGCCGGGGGATACCAACCCTACACCGTGCGACTCATCCCCTGCCGTCGGGATTGGACAGCCTCTGATTTGTTCGAAGCCCAAGCCTTGGAGGGCATAGGCCAGGAACTGGTTCAGCAGCACCGTCCTTCTTTCAATACGCTGGAGCAATACACCCATTACAGCCACCCTGTTCCATCCGAAGTCCTGCGGCCGAAAGTCTCTGGCAATTTTGCAGTGGTGGTCTATGCGGATCAAGACCTGCAGGAAATCGTTTTGACCCGAAGGCTCTTGGTTTTGGAAAACCGCGTTTCGGTTTCGGCTATGGTGCGAAGGGCTTTCGCAACCAACGAACAAGACCAAGCCCAGCAAATTGACTTGGAGCTTGGCATTGGCAAATTGCTCATCAATCAACCCGCCATGGATCTTAGTTTCCAGGTGATGCAGAACGGCGATTGGAGCAGCCTGCGCAAGGGTCCGGGTTTCCCCACTTTTTTGGCACCCCAACAATGGACCTACAGGGGACAGCCTGAACTCGTGTTCCACGGCAACAACGAATACAGGGCCGTGGATCTGCGTACCGTTCGTGCCCCCGGTCGTCGAATTTCCAAAATAATCCGCACGGTGGACGGATACCAGGCATGGGTCGAAAACGATCAATCCCAGGCAAGCAAAGCCCACCTCAGCCAGCGGGATTTGAACGGGCGTTCGTTGATTCAAAATTTTGAGCAAAGGACCCCCCATACCGAATCCGAATACGTATGGACCACCTTCGCCCTAGAGCCAAAATTGAACGAAAGCTGGAGCGGGGTGTATTTGCAAGGGGATTTTGGGCAGTCAGCCTGCGATGAATCCATGGCCATGGAATGGCAAGAAGAAAGTGGACTATATGTGAAATCCCTTTACCTTAAGCAAGGCTTCTACGACTACCGCTACCGAACCGGTGAGTCCCTCTGCGAAGCCATTTCCATAGAAGGCAGTCACAGCGATACCGAAAACGATTACGAAATCTTGGTGTACTATCATCCCCCTGCTGGTATGGCTTACGATCGTCTGGTGGGTTATACCAAGGTTAATTCCATGGGACAGAAGAGTCGTTAATTCCTATAACAATTCATTGGCAAGGTTCGCAAGGTCCGAGCGCTCCCCTTTCTCCAGGGTTACATGGGCAAAAATGGGCTGTCCTTTCAGTTTATCCACCATATAAGAGAGCCCGTTGGAGTGGGCATCCAAATACGGGGTATCGATTTGGTTGATATCCCCGGTGAAAATAATCTTGGTCCCTTCTCCTGCCCTCGATATAATGGTTTTGACTTCGTGCGGGGTCAGGTTCTGGGCTTCATCGACGATAAAACAAATATTGGAGAAGGATCGACCCCGAATGTAGGCCAAAGGAACGATGCTCAACTTCTCCTGCTGCAACATTTCGGTGATTTTTTGATAATCCTTATCCCCCTCATGGTACTGGTTTTGGATGAACTTCAGGTTATCGTACAAAGGCTCCATGTACGGATTCAATTTGGACTTGATATCGCCGGGAAGATAGCCAATATCCTTGTTGCTCAAGGGAACGATAGGTCTGGCCAAATAAATCTGCTTGTACTGCCTGCGGGCCTCCAAAGCTCCGGCCAATGCAAGCAAAGTTTTGCCCGTGCCCGCAATGCCTTGCAGCGTAACCAAGTGAACCTTCTCGTTGAGAATCGCATGCAATGCAAAGGCCTGTTCCGCATTACGGGGCTTGATGCCGTAGGCAACACGTTTATCCACGCGGGTCATTTCCTCCCTGTAAGCATCGTAACACGCCATCACTGAATCTTTTCCATTGCGTAGGATAAAGTACTCGTTAGCCTTGGGATTGCTAATTCCCATTTCCTTAGCCGACGCAAAACCTTCTTTGTAAATCTGATTGATCAAGGCGTTCGTAATTCCATTGCGGATGGATTTGCCGGTATATACTTCTTCCAGATTCTTGATCTTCCCAAAGCGATAATCTTCAGCCTCCAAGCCCAAGGCCCTGGCTTTGATCCGCAGATTGACGTCTTTGGTCACCAAAATAACGGGGCGTTCCGAGTAGGATTCTTTGAGATGCAAAGCAGTGTTAAGAATTCTGTGGTCTGCCTTGTGTTGCCCAAAAATCTTATGCGCATCCACCGAGGCATCCTCCCGCATTTCGACCCTTAGGCGTCCGCCCGGTGCTCCGGGAATTGCAATCCAATCCAGTAATTTACCGGATTGAGAAAGCTGGTCCAGAAAACGAATGAATTCTCGCGCTTCAAAATTCAGGCTGTCATTGCCTTTTTTGAATTGATCCAATTCTTCGAGCACCGTAATCGGCAGGGCGACATCGTGCTCGTGAAAATTATTGACCGAGTGATGATCATGCAGAAGGACCGAGGTGTCGAGAACAAAGATTTTTTGGGACTTGGACTTGGCTTTTGGCATGGCCCGAATTTACACCCAGGCGCTCTCTCTTCCCTATCTTTGGCCTCTCTTTCACCATTTAACTATAAATTCATGCCACGCCCCCTTTCCCCCAACGACCCCTGCCTGGTTTCCGTCGCCCGTACCCCCATTGGGAGCATGGGCGGTTCTTTGGCCAGTCTTACCGCCACGTCTTTGGGGAGCATCGCCATCGCAGCCGCTTTGGACAAAGCCGGTTTCCAAAACGACGGGACATCGGGCATCATGGGTATTGACGAGGTTTACATGGGGAATGTCATCAGCGCTGGTTTGGGGCAAGCCCCGGCAACCCAAGCCGCCGTGGGGGCAGGCATTGCCAAAACCACCCCTTTTACCACCGTCAACAAGGTTTGTGCATCGGGCATGAAGGCCGTGATGCTGGGTGCCCAATCCATTGAATTGGGGCAGAACCGCGTTGTCGTTGCCGGCGGTATGGAGAGCATGAGCCAAGTCCCTTATTATTTGGATCGGGCTCGCAATGGATACAAGTTTGGCCATGCCCAATTGGTGGACGGTATCCTCAAGGATGGCCTTTGGGACGTGTACCACCAATACCATATGGGCAACGCCGCGGAATTGTGCGCCCGCGATATGCAAATTTCCAGGGCTGATCAGGACGCCTATGCCATCGAATCGTATCAAAGGGCAGCTGCTGCCTGGCATCAAGGCAAATTCGCCGCCGAATTGGCGGTGGTGAGTGTCCAAGGCCCCAAAGGCAGCACCACAACGGTCACCGAGGACGAGGACTATACCAAAGTCAATTTCGAAAAGATCCCTGGTCTCAATCCGGTCTTCGAAAAAGAAGGAACGGTTACCGCCGCCAACGCTTCCAATCTCAACGACGGGGCATCGGCCGTGGTCCTCATGGCCTATAATGAAGCTCAAGCCCGAGGGCTCAAGCCCTTGGCCCGAATATTGGGCTATGCCGACGCGCAACAAGCCCCGGAATGGTTCACCACGACCCCATCCAAAGCCATACCCTTGGCCATGCAACGGGCCGGTGTCACCGCCAACGATGTGGACTTTTACGAGATCAACGAAGCCTTTTCGGTGGTTTGTGTAGCCAATAATCGTCTCTTGAATTTGGATCCTGCCCAAGTCAATATTTATGGAGGCGGTGTTTCGATTGGTCACCCCATTGGCAGCTCCGGTTGCCGGATTTTGGTCACCCTGTGCAGCGTATTGCACCAAGAAAACGGTCGCATCGGGGTCGCCGGCATCTGCAACGGAGGTGGGGGCGCATCGGCCATGGTCCTGGAGCGCCTTTGAACCAACCCAAAACCACGGGGGCAACTCCGTAGCGGTGCAACCCAAATTGCGCAGAAGGCGGTATCTTTACCCTTGCTCAAACGTTGGATATTCCTGGAGGATGCCAGCGAAACACACCCTGGTCGGGTGGCCGAGTGGCTAGGCAGAGCTCTGCAAAAGCTCCTACAGCGGTTCGAATCCGCTCTCGACCTCCAAACATCGATGAGCCAGCTCACCGTCGGTCTTGGGTTACTCGTACCGAAGGGCCTCAATAGGATCCAACGCCGCCGCCTTGGCCGCGGGATAATAACCCGACATCAACCCCACCAATAAGCATAACACAATACCGCTGGTCATCCATGCCCAGGGTATGATGAACCCCACGCCCACCATTAGCGCAACGGAATTGCCGATGATGATGCCCAAGGCAATTCCCATGAGGCCACCTATTTGTCCAATCACCAAAGCCTCCAAGAGGAACTGCTGACGAATGGCGGATTGCGTAGCACCCAGCGCCTTGCGTGTCCCAATTTCACGGGTTCTTTCGGTCACAGAGACCAGCATGATGTTCATCAAACCAATGGCAGCACCCAATAACGTGATTAAACCTATGGCTTTGGCTGCCAGATCAATAAAGGCTAGGTTCTCAATCAAACTCCTTGCAAAGCTATCGGATTTGGTGATGGCAAAATTATCCGGATCTTGGCGGCTTATTCGTCGAATGTTGCGAAAGAGTCCTTTCGCCTCTTGCTCGGCATAAGCAAGTTGATTGGGATCCGATAAGGTGTACGAAATCACATAAGAACGATCCACCGACGGGTAATAGGATTGGATATGTTTCAACGGCAAAACACAGACACGATCGCTGTTATTCCCAAAACCGGAACCTTTGGAGGCTATGACCCCGATTACCCGGTAACGGGAACTCCCTACCGAAACTTGTTGCCCACTGACGCTTTCACTCCCAAAGAGTTTGCGGGCTACCTCGGACCCTAGGATCATGACCGCAGAGCCGTTTTGGAGTTCAACGGCTGAAAAATTCCTTCCGTGGCTTATGGTATACCCCCCCACTTTCAAATAATGCTCATCCGATCCCATCAGGGTCACGTTGGGATTGGTTTTGCGGCCCTTCCCTTTGATCACGGCCGTCCAACTTACATTGCCTGAAATCGAGCCATGGCCTGGGAATTCGAAGCGCTCCATAAAAGTCTCGGCTTCCCTGAACGTGATGGGCCGGTATTGGACCCTGCGGCGCCTGTTTCCAAAACCACTGGAGGAGGGGCGGTTGCGAATCACCAAGGTATTGGAACCCATGCTGGCAAAGGTATCCGTGATGGATTTCTCCAACGCGTCGATGGAGGTCAAAATGCCAACCAAGGCGGTGATCCCAATCCCGATAATACCCGCGGTAAGGGAGGTCCGAAGGCGATTACCCCCCACGGCCTTCAGGGCTATTCTGAGATTATCCGTCCACCCGAGGGAGGTGGTGGTCGTTTTGATCATCGAAACCAGGTTTAATGGCTCCAATATAGGTCTTGCACGGCCTTTATCCTTAATTTCGCCAACCTATACACTTTAAACTCACCCCATGACCTTTGATTTGGAAATGCTCCGCCAACATTACGCACAATGGACCCAGCGCTGCGATGATGTTCGGCAGTCCTGCAACCGCCCCTTGACCCTCACCGAGAAAATTCTCCTTACACACCTCTGGTCGGATTCCAATGCTTCACCTGCTCAATTAAGACGGGGGGTTGATTATGTAGATTTCGCTCCAGATCGCGTGGCCATGCAGGATGCAACCGCCCAAATGGCCTTGTTGCAATTCATGCAAGCGGGGCGGCCCTCGGTGGCGGTACCCAGCACGGTGCATTGCGATCACCTGATCCAAGCCAAGGCAGGGGCCGCAACGGACCTTCGCGAAGCCGTGGACAAAAACAAAGAGGTCTTTGATTTTCTCTCGTCGGTTTCCGATAAATACGGGATTGGCTTTTGGAAACCAGGGGCTGGAATTATTCACCAAGTGATCTTGGAAAATTATGCCTTTCCGGGTGGGCTCATGATCGGGACCGATTCGCATACCCCCAATGCGGGTGGTCTGGGAATGATTGCGATCGGGGTGGGCGGAGCGGACGCCTGCGATGTGATGGCAGGCCTCGCCTGGGAGCTCAAAATGCCGCGCATCATCGGCGTGCATCTGCGGGGTAAACTCAGCGGGTGGGCTTCAGCCAAAGACGTGATCCTCAAAGTTGCCGGCATCTTGACGGTCAAGGGCGGGACCGATGCCATCCTGGAATACTTTGGTGACGGAGCCCAAAGCCTCTCAGCCACAGGCAAATCCACCATCTGCAACATGGGCGCAGAGATTGGTGCCACGACCTCCATCTTCGGATACGATCACCGCATGGCCGAATACCTTCGGGGTACCGGTCGGAAGGATGTGGCTACCATGACCGACGCCATCGCCTCACATCTGACCGGTGATCCGGAGGTCTATGCTAACCCTACGGCCTACTTTGATCAGGTAATTGAAATCAACCTTGACGAATTGGAGCCCCATATCAACGGGCCCTTCACCCCGGATCTGGCCTGGCCGTTGAGTCAATTTGCCCAGGCTGTTCGAGAGCACGGGTGGCCTGCCCAATTGGATGTAGGTCTGATCGGTTCTTGCACCAATTCTTCTTACGAGGATATCAGCCGTTCGGCCTCCATTGCAGCGCAAGCGGCAAGCAAAAAGCTCAAGGCCCAATCGGAATTCACCATCACCCCCGGCTCCGAAATGGTCCGCTATACCGTGGAACGGGATGGACTCTTGAAGCATTTCGATGCCATCGGCGGGGTCGTCCTTGCCAACGCCTGCGGTCCTTGCATCGGTCAATGGGCCAGGCATAGCGATGATCCCCAACGCAAGAACAGCATCATCACCTCCTTCAATCGAAATTTTGCCAAACGCAACGACGGCAATCCCAATACCCATGCCTTTGTGGCCTCACCGGAAATTGTCACGGCCTTGGCCATCGCAGGGGATTTGACCTTCAACCCCATGACCGATTCCCTGATCAACACCGAGGGCTTCGAGGTGACCTTGGACGAGCCTCAAGGCTTGGCTTTTCCACCCAAAGGCTTTGAAGTGGCCGATAGCGGCTACCAAGCACCCGCCATCGACGGGGCTTCAGTCAAAGTCCATGTCCATCCCGATTCAGATCGCCTTCAGTTGCTGGATCCCTTTGCGGCATGGGAAGGAACAGACCTTACCGGGATGCCCTTGCTGATCAAAGCCCAGGGCAAATGCACCACCGATCATATTTCCATGGCCGGTCCCTGGCTCAAATACCGCGGGCATTTGGATAACATTTCCAACAACATGCTTATCGGTGCGGTTAATGCCTACACCGGGCAAACCAATTCCGTCCGCAATCAATTGACCGGAGCCTACGGTGCCGTCCCCGAAGTGCAACGCGCTTACAAAGCCGCAGGCCTTGGGTCGGTGGTGGTCGGTGACGAAAATTATGGCGAAGGATCATCGCGCGAGCATGCCGCGATGGAGCCCCGTCATCTGGGTGTTCGTGTAATTCTCGTTCGCTCCTTTGCCCGAATTCACGAAACAAACCTCAAGAAGCAAGGCATGCTGGCCTTGACCTTTGCGAACAAGGCGGATTATGACCTGATTCAAGAAAACGACCGCATGGATGTGTTGGGTTTGAACGAATTCAGACCCGGACAAGCCCTGCGCATGCGCTTAACCCATGAAGACGGCTCGGCAAAAGAGCTGCAACTTAACCACAGCTACAACGAAGCTCAAATCGCCTGGTTCCGCGCCGGGGGTGCCCTGAACATTATTCGCGCTCAAGCGGCCGGTCATTCTTGAGCAACCTTCATGAAATTCCTGGAAGCGGTTGCCCTACAGCTTTGCAAGGCAGAACATCCTGCCCTGCATCGAGTTGAAGTTATTTTTCCTGCTGTCAGGCCCGTTTCACCTTTTTTGCAGGCCCTCTCTAGGCAATTGGGCAAACCCTCCCTTGCGCCCGCTTGCTTTGCTCTCGAGGACTGGGCCTACCGACGCAGCGGACTACGCCGGGCCAATCGCTTGCATTTGATTTCGCTGCTCCATCAAGCCTATCTCTACGCCGTTGACCAAGAAGGTTCTGTGGCCGATGCCCCGGAACAGTTCCTGGCCTGGGCCCCTGGACTTCTAAGTGATTTTGAGGAAGTGGATGCGTATGTGTTACCGACCGGGGCCCACCCTGTACCGGCTGAGCAAATTTTTCGCTACCTGAACCAGCAGAAAGCGGTTGAACTTTGGAATCCGTCGGGTGAAGAACCCTCTCAGGCCGAGGCGGAATACCTACGTTTCTACCATTTAATCTACCCTACTTACCTGGAATTTCGACGCCTTTTGGAAACCGAAAAGGTGGACTATCCTTCCGGTGCCCTAAGGAAATTATTGGATTCCCTGAGCGAGACCAATGGGCGCAACGATCAGGTGGACGCCATGGTTTGGGTAGGGTTCGATCATGTGAGTCCGTTGTTACAAAAGATTATCGAAACCCTGCACCAATCCACCAAAATCCATTGGATCACCGACGCTGATCGCTATTACCTCGACAACCCTGTGCACCTTGCAGGGCATGGGTTGAGGCAAATACCCAACGACGAACCTTTTGCGGGGGCAATGCCGGCCATCGATAGGCTTGTCGCAGGAATACCCCAATTGAATCAGTGTTCTTGCACCGGGACCATGGAACAAATGGATGCAGGAATTGCTCAAATCCGAAAGTGGTTGGTCGCCGGGGTTCAGCCCAGACAAATCGGATGGGTCTTGGGCGAATCCTCCCAAGTTTGGCCCCTGCTGATGCATTGGGACTTGCCCGAAACGGGCCTGCACCTGGGCATGCCTTTGGATTTGCGATGGACCTCAGCCTACTCCTGGGCCACGGCCTACCTGGAATTGTTGCAAGGGCTTCACTTTAAAGGCAAGGTTAACTCGATGGATTGGAACGAGTGGATCAACAATCCCTTGTGGTCCAAGCTGAACTTAGGCGCAGCCCAAGGCCATGGAGGCCCCGGGGTATCGCCAACCTTCCTTTATGCCAAAGATCTGCGTTCCTTTGTTTATAAAGGACTGCCACTCATTCCATTGCCTGTGGAATCAAGGGAGGATCTCACGGTTCCTGTTGAGCCAAATTCTGGTTCCCCTGACCAAGCCACCCGAACCTACCTTCATCTGGCCCAAGTGGCCCTCGCCCTCAGCGAATTCCAGGAAAACATGGTGGCCCCTATGGAGCAACATGCCCTTCGATCCATGGCTGATTTAATTCATCAAATCGCGGCCAGGCTGCTACCCTCCGATAATTCTTGGGCGGTTTGGCGCAAAATGTGGTCCATGCATTTGGTATCCGCGGCACTGAATCCCGAAGGAAATGCCTTGGGAGGAATCCGCGTGATGAGCCTTTCGGATACGCTGGCCCTTGACTTTGATTATTTGGTTTTCAGCGGACTCAACGAAGGCGTCCTTCCACGAGCAGGTCGTTACCGAGGTATGCTTAGTTTTGATTTACGTCGAGCCTTTGGACTGCCGGAACCCTGGGCGGATGAGGCGCGTCAAGCCTACGCCTTTTATCGATTATTGCAACATTGCACAGAGGCTTTGTTGCTTTATGCCCACAGCGGAGCGGATGGCAAGGTCACCGAAAAAAGCCGTTTTCTGCAGCAGCTCGATTTGGAGTACCGAGGCGCAATGCAAAGCACTCAGCGAGAATTACCCGTTCGTCTGCCCCCTGCATCGGACCACAGCATTCGCATCCCCAAGACCGAGTTGGTTATGGATTTGATACGTCAAAAGCTAAGCAACAAAGCCATAAGTCCCTCCTCCTTGAGCCTTTACCTCCAATGCCCCCTGCGGTTTTGGTTCGCTTATATTAGGGACCTAAAGGCCACAGAAGAAATTGATGAGCAACTCAATGCGGGTCAAATCGGCAGTCTTTTTCATTTGACCTTGGAATATCTTTTTGAAACCAAAGAAGGCAAAGCCCTGCTTCCTGAGGATTGGAATGAACTCTCCGAACAAATTCCTCAGGCCTTGGACAAGGCCTGCAACCACCAGGATTTCAAGCCCTATTCCTTTGATCAAGGCGTGAATGTCTTGGTCAAGCGCATGGGGCTTCAATTCTTGCAGGAGTATTTCCGTGGCGAAACAAGGCGCAGCCAGTATGAGCGGATTCGACTTCTTGGTCAGGAACTCAAATTCGATCAAGCAAGCTTGGAGGTAGGCAATATTTCGATCGCATGGAGGGGGCGCTTGGATCGTTTGGAAAGCAATGCAGGGAAGTATCGCATTGTGGATTTCAAGTCCGGGAACATGCCCAGCAATTCCAAAGAACTGGAACTCGAATCTTTGAAGGAGGCTTTGGACGGAGAACACAACAAGGCCTTTCAACTCTTGTGTTACGCTTGGTTGGCCCATGCAAATCCTCAGCCCCAGCGCCGTAACAAGACCATCCTCGATGAGCCTATTGTTCTGCCCCTGGAGCTGGGCATCGTGCCTTTGCAGCAAGCCTCCAGAGGCAGCCGTTTGCTCAAGGTGGCCGGTCAAAGTGAAATCGATCTCCCCACCATCCAAGCATTTGAGGATCTCCTGCTTGGCATCTTTCGCGAAATCTTGGATCCTCAGCTCCCCATCCTTCAAACGGAAGACGTGGATCGATGCAAATACTGTGATTTCAATCGTATTTGCCGAAGGTCAGCGGAGGATTAGGCGAATAGACGCTAACGTCTTATCTTCGTTCCTATCCCTTACAATGCTGATATGGCCCCTTTAGCTCCTTTTAACCTGAATGCATGGCTTGAAGCAAATCGCCATCTTCTCAAGCCCCCTGTGGCCAACAAAAACCTTACCCCCGATAGCAATGATTATATCGTGATGGTGGTGGCAGGACCCAATGCCCGCAAAGATTACCATTACAACGAAACAGAGGAAATCTTCTACCAATTGGAGGGCCATATCACGGTCAAAACCCAGCAAGATGGCCGTTGCGTTGAATACGCCTTGGGGCCTGGAGACTTATTCGTTTGTCCCGCCAAAACCCCACATTCCCCGGTGCGTCAGGAAGGCTCCATAGGGCTGGTCATCGAACGTATTCGGGCGGGTCGTGGCTTTACCGACGGATTGCTGTGGTTCTGTGAACAGTGCAACCATCCCTTGCATGAAAGCCATTTCGAACTTCTCGATATCGAGAAGGACTTTATCCCTCACTTCAAGGCCTTTTACAGCGACGAGTCCAAGCGCACTTGCCGATCCTGCGGTCAGGTGATGGCATCCGATCCCCGATTTGTCTAACACGGCTTTGCGGTCCATCGACATTCATACCCATATCCTGCCCAAGGAACTCCCCGATTGGGCAACACGCTATGGCCCAGGTGATTGGATTTCCCTTCACCACCAAGAGGGGTCTTGTCCTGCTTGTGCGGTGATGATGAAAGGGAATCAAGTGTTTCGGCAAATTGAAGCCAATTGCTGGGACGAGCAACAACGTATCTTGGAAGTAGCCGATTTGGAGAATCATGTGCAGGTGCTTTCCACGGTGCCTGCGCTTTTTCATTATTGGGCTCCCGCTTCCAACGCCTTGGATACCTCACGCTTCCTCAACGACCACCTGGCCAAAGCGATTCATCAACATAAGACACATTTTCTGGGTTTGGGGACTGTCCCCCTGCAGGATCCCGATTTGGCCTGCCTTGAAATGGAACGCTGCATGCTGGACTTAGGTTTGTCAGGAATACAAATAGGCTCCCATGTCAACCAATGGAATTTGAACGACCCTGCCTTGCATGGTTTTTATGCAAAGGCGGAGCAGTTGGGAACTTCCTTGTTCGTGCATCCTTGGGATATGGTGGGTCAAGACAAAATGGACCGCTACTGGCTACCTTGGTTGGTGGGCATGCCTGCTGAATCGGCCTTGGCCATCTGCTCCATGATTTTTGGGGGAATCTTTGAGAAGTTCCCCCGGTTGCGGGTGGCCTTTGCCCATGGTGGTGGCTCCTTTCCTGGAGGCTTGGGACGCATCGTTCGGGGTTACGAAGCCAGGCCCGATCTGGTTGCTGTGGACAATCCGGTGCATCCCAGCGAATACCTGGGCAAATTCTGGGTGGATTCTTTGGTGCACGATCCACAAATGTTACGGTATCTTATCGAAATCGTCGGTTCTAACCGCGTTGCCTTGGGCAGCGATTATCCTTTCCCTCTGGGAGAGGCCAAAGCGGGGCAGCTCATCCGTTCCATGAATTTGGACAAGGAGCATGAAATGAATTTGCTCTACCGCTCCGCGCTGCAATGGTTGGACCTTGGTGAGGAGCAAGTTTGGAAGACCTAGGCATGGGCAAAATTGGTGTTTTTGACTCCGGTATGGGCGGTCTGAATATCCTGCAGGCCCTGAGATCCCTCATGCCCACTCATACCTATTGTTATTTGGGGGATAATGCCCGAGTGCCCTACGGAAATCGATCCTTTGACGCGGTGTATCAATTCACCAAGGAATGTGTTTACAACCTGCTGGCAGAGGGCTGCCCCTTGGTCATCGTGGCTTGTAACACCGCATCAGCCAAAGCATTACGAGCCATCCAACAAAACGATTTGCAGCGGTGGCAAGCCGAACTTGCTCCGAAGGGGCCCACGCTCAGGGTCCTTGGTGTCTTGAGACCAACTACCGAAATCGCCGGGAACCTTACCCGCAGCGGGCATTTGGGTTTGCTTGCGACCCGGGGTACGGTGGAATCCAATTCGTACGGCATCGAAATCGAACGTTTTTTTCCGCAAATCACCTTGCATCAACAGGCCTGCCCCTTGTGGGTTCCTCTCATCGAAGAGGGTAGGCTCCACGGACCCCTGACGGAAATGGCCGTGAAAGAATGCCTTGATCAACTGTGCCAAAGAGCCCCCAGCATGGACGCCATTATCCTTGCGTGCACCCATTTCCCCTTGCTAACCCCTGTGATTCGGCGTTACCTTCCTCCCCGGATCGAGATCATCGAACAAGGCCCCTTGGTTGCCCAGGCCCTGAAAAATTATCTCGTCAAGCACCCCGATATT
>VGFN01000003.1 GCA_016868875.1 Bacteroidota bacterium | reverse complement strand
TTAACTTCGAAGCCTTTGAACAAATGCACAAAGCTAGGCCTGCCTTCCGCATGGGCTACTTTGCCTACGACATGAAAGCCCAAACCATGGGCCAAGCTTCTGAACTCCCACCTGCAACAGGAGATCCGAATTATGCTTTTTGGTTTAGACCATCCTTGCTGTTAATTTTTAAAGAAAATAAAATTATCATAAAAATCGATGGTCATCATCAAAGGTACAGAGTAGAAGAAATTCTTCTTAAGACATTAATAGAGAAGAGAGACCAAGAAAATCCAATTCGCTCAAATAACCGCCCTCTAGATCAAATCACTGTAACACTAGGGGACATTATGCATTGCACTACAGCGTTTGAAGAATACAGTCATCAAATCCAAGAAATTCGGCACCAAATCAAGCAAGGCAATTTTTATGAGTTAAACTACTGCATTGAATGGAGCGGAAAACATAAGATAAACAGACCTATGGCTTTATGGCAAGCCATGGCTGAAAGATCAGGGGCGCCATTTTCAGCATTGATCAAAAACAAAGAATTTTATACCCTGTGCAATAGCCCTGAACGATTCCTCAGAATCAGTGGCAACCAAATGCTTAGTCAACCCATCAAAGGAACCGCCCCACGATCCTCGGATACACTGCTTGACCAACAAAATCTGAATGCTTTGAAGAACAACCCCAAGGACCAGGCGGAGCATATCATGATTGTGGATTTGGTGCGAAACGACTTGACCCAATGCGCTGAACCTTTGTCGGTAAAGGTCACTGAGTTATGCCACGCTTATTCCTTCCAAACGGTTCACCAACTGATCAGCACGATCAGCGCTCAAAAAAGTAACGAACAATCCCTAGCCTCCATTCTAAGGGCATGTTTCCCTATGGGTTCCATGACCGGAGCACCCAAAAGCATGGTTTGCCAATGGATTGACCTTCTTGAAAAGAAAAAAAGAGGGGTTTATTCGGGCAGTTTAGGGTATGTTGACCAAGAGGGTAATTTGGATTTAAATGTCATTATCCGAACACTCCTTTACGATGACCTAAATCACGAACTATCCCTATCAACTGGTGGAGCAATTACCTGGGATTCTGAACCCATTTCAGAATGGGAAGAATGCCAAAGCAAGGCCAAAGCTATTTTGCAAACCGAGATACCGGATTGAACAATCCGGGGAGGCCTTGAAGATTAAAAACAACGAGAGACTTAGGCCTCTGGGGTAACTTCCAAGTTGAAGACTGCTTTGATATCTCTGTAAAGCTCGACTTCTACCTGAAAAGTGCCTAATTCACGAATTTCACCACGCACCGCCATTTTGCGGCGATCAATTTCATATCCTTTGGCCTGAAGCGCCTCGGCGATCATTAAGGTGGTAATGGTGCCGAAAATGCGGTTATTCTCACCCGTGCGCACCTGCAGTGATAATGTAAGTTCGGCCAATTTGGCGGCTAAATCTGTGGCTGCACTGCGTAGGCCCTCTTGCCTAAATTCCGCTTGACGGACCGCTTCAGCGCGGTCGTTGAGGGCTGCGCGACCGGCTACAACCGCAAGGCCCTGAGGGATAAGGTAATTCAAGCCGTACCCGTTACGGACTTTGACCAGGTCGTGTTTGAAACCCAGCCCTTTGACGTCTTGTTTGAGGATGATATTCATGGCTTTTAGGCTCAGGGAGTTAAAAAGAATAGATGGTTTAAGAGCAAATTAGGTCAAAAAATCAACGCAAACCATCTGCCACATAAGGCAGCAAGGCCAAGTGCCTTGCTCTTTTAACGGCTTGGGCTACTTTACGCTGAAATTTGAGCGAAGTCCCCGTTAGACGACGTGGCAGTAGTTTACCCTGCTCGTTGACCAATTTGAGTAAAAAATCCGGATCCTTGTAATCAATATAATGGATGCCATTTTTCCGGAAACGACAGTACTTTTTGCGGGTCTCCTCTTTCACGGGGACGGTCGCGAAGCTGTTGGTAATCATGAGTTAACCTCCTCTGTTGCAGCAGCCTTGGGGGCTCTGGGTTTGCGACGAGACTCGTTGTAAGCCACGGCGTATTTGTCGAGAGATACCGTCAGGAATCGTAAAATCCTTTCGTCACGGCGCAGTTCAAGCTCCAACTTATCTACGGCTAGGCCATTGGCCTTGAACTCGTAGAGGTGGTAAAAGCCTGTGGCCTTTTTGTGGATGGGATAAGCTAGCTTGCGTAGGCCCCAATGGGCCTGATGCACCAGCTCGGCGCCGTTTTCGTTCAGCACCTTTTCGAACTTCATGACCGCCTCGCGGACCATCTCCTCGGTAAGCACCGGGTTCAGGATGAGTACGGTTTCATATTGATTCATAGATCAACGGGGTTAAGACCGAAGTTTTCTTCGGGGTCGCAAATATAGGGAGAATATTCCCGAAATCGCCCACCCCGCTTAACTTTGAGCAAATGCAAGATTACCAGGTCTCCGCCCGCAAATACCGCCCCCCACGCTTTGAGGAGCTGGTCGGTCAGGACCATATCACCACCACCCTGCGTAACGCCATTGCCAAGGGCCAATTGGCCCAGGCCTACCTGTTTTGCGGGCCCCGAGGTGTCGGCAAGACATCCTGTGCTCGCATTTTGGCCAAAACCATCAATTGCTCCTTCAGGGATAGCCATCAAGAGGCCTGCGGAGAATGCCCATCATGCCAGTCCTTTGACCAAGGCAGGTCCCTTGCCATCCATGAATTGGATGCCGCCTCCAACAATTCGGTGGACGATATTCGCTCCCTCGTTGAGCAAGTCCGTTATCCACCCCAGGGTAGCGACTACAAAGTCTATATCATCGATGAGGTCCACATGCTCAGCACCGCGGCATTCAATGCCTTGCTCAAGACCCTCGAAGAACCCCCTACCTACGCTAAGTTTATTTTGGCAACCACGGAAAAACACAAGATCCTTCCCACCATTTTGTCCCGTTGTCAGGTTTTTGATTTTAAAAGAATACGGCTTCAGGATATCGCCGAACGTTTGGCCTTGGTTTGCCGATCCGAAGAGATTGTCTATGAGAACGATGCCCTTTTGACCATTGCATCACGTTCAGACGGGGCCTTGCGGGATGCTTTAACCATGCTGGATCAATTGGCCGGATTCAGTGGAGGGAACCTCACCAACAGCCTCGTTTGCGATCAATTGGGTGTACTCGATAAAGCCCTTTTTGTGGAATGCACCAAAACAATGTTTGCTGGCGATCCGACGCATACCCTGCAAGCGCTGGATAGCATGGTTGCTCGTGGTTACGATTCCATTCTTTGGGTGATTGGTATGGCCTCCCATTTTCGTAACATATTGATGGCCAAGACACCAGGAACTACTGAACTCATCGATTCCGGCCAGGAATACAGGCAACAGCTTATCATTCAATCTCAAGAAACGAGCACCGATATGCTCCTGGCGGGATTGCACCTTCTCAATCAGGTCGAACTGCAATACCGACAATCCAGGCAGCCACGGCTGCTCGTAGAAACCGCTGTGATGAAAATTTGTTATTTAGCCCAAAGAGGGCAAAAGAATATAAATCTTGAACCGATTCAAGCGCCAAAACCTCCCGCTGAATCCGAGACCCATCCCCTGCAAGGCATCACAACCCGATTACCGGTTGCCGACTTTAGAACACCCGCTCAAGTCAAAATTCAAGCCAAAGTACCGTCTGAGTCGAACCCTAACAACTTTCAAGAATTAAGGGTACAAGAATTAAGGGTACAAGAATCAAGCGAACGAGCATTAAAGGACTTCTCTGACCAAAAATCAATCCCTGAAACCCAAGGCGGTGGCAGCCATCAAAAAGAGCATTCTCCTAAGCCGATTTCTTCGAACGCCCAAAATACCGGTACGGCCACCACGGTAGATTTCCTTAAAACATTGCGGGGACATTTGGGTAAAACCCAGGGAAATATCAAGACAATCCCAAAAGAAAGCAGTCACCAGTGGTCCCCCCCACCCACGACGTCCTGTCAAAATCTGCAAAAGCTATGGCAACACCTGGTCCAAGAATGCAGAGACCACAACCTGGGCGGTTTGGAGGGCATTTTGAGCAGAAATATGCCCCTTGAAGAGAATCGGGATCGCCCATCCGAGTCCAATTCTAAGGCCTCCAATGAGCCTCTATTCCTTTCTGTAATATTGTATTCCGATACTGAGAAATCATTGTTTGATGGCGAAAAGCAGGGTATTTTGGACTTTTTGGTGGAATTTGGGGGCTTCGGAACACGTCCGCAATGGGCCATTCAACAGCAAGAAAACAATACTCAAAGAGAAAAATTCCTCACTGAACCCGAAAGATTCAATCGTTTAAATGCTGAAAATGAGGACTTTAAGGATTTGAGTACGAGGTTAAAATTGTTTTTAAACTAAAAAGTGATAATTTAGTACAAAATTTATATTACCTTTGGCATCCTTAAATATCTGTTTAATTAAACCATAACACGATGTCTGTTAAACTCAAGCTCAAAAACTCCAAAGAAACTGCCCAAGTAGACGATAAAGTCGCCAAGTTTCTTAACCAAAACCCGTATTTGGTCAAAGTTGGCTTTTTAGCCAACCTACGCCGCCATTCCAGAGGGTATGCCTTCTTTCAGAAGAATTGGCCTTTGGGGGATGGAACCTACAAAAACGAAACCATTTACCTGCACAAGCTTGTTGCCGAAATTTTCTGCAAGAAAAAGGCTACCAAAGAGCGTTTATTCGTGAATGTTATCAACAACAACCCGTTGGATTGCCGTTTAGAGAATTTGGAATTTGCCACGCGTTCCGTGGTCGTTCGCAATGTGAACAAAACCGAAAATAAATTCGGCTACAAAGGCGTGATCAAAAGCGGCAACAAATTCAAAGCCGTTCTCTTCAATAATCGTGTCCGCCTTGATTTAGGTTCCTTCAATACCGCTGCAGAAGCCTCTGCAGCTTACAAAAAGAAGACAGCCGAATTATTTGGCAAAGGCAAAAAATAATTTTAAGCTTTTGAAGGTTTTATGCCTTCAGTGTAAACAATACCCTCCGATTCCCGGGGGGTATTTTTTTTGAGGGGCCTCAGGGTTGGTCAGAACGAGATTGATTCCAAGAACTTGATTGAACATCAGATATCTTGTCCATGGGCTTTGCTCCCATCCATCGATCGACCAATACGGCCGTCATGGTATCACCCGTCACATTGACGACGGTTCGCATCATGTCCAAGATTCGGTCCACGGCCACAATCAAGGCGATCCCCGCCGTTTCCAAGCCCACCGATTGAAGGACAATGACCAACATCACCATTCCCGCACCTGGCACACCAGCAGAACCAATGGACGCAAGGGTTGCTGTTAAAACAATGGTTAATTGATCAGCCCACCCTAAATGTTGACCAAAAGCCTGGGCAATAAAAACCGTCGCAACGGCTTGGTACAAACTGGTTCCATCCATATTGACAGTGGCTCCTAAAGGCAAAACGAAGGTCCTCACTTCTTCTCGAACACCCAACTTTTCGGCACATTCCAAATTAACCGGCAGCGTTGCATTGGAGGATGAGGTTGAAAATGCAAGCAGCTGTGCAGGGCTCATTATGCCAAAAAATTTAAGGGGATTGTAATTCCCGAAAAGTCTTAAAAAGGTTGCATAAACCATCACCATCATCGCAATCAAACCTACAACCACCGCCAAAGCATAAACCGATAAGGCGCCCAACAATTCCACCGCTTCGCCAGGCTTGTCACCGGCAAAATCTGCGATCAACGAAGAAATCAAGGCAAATACTCCTGCAGGGGCAATCACCATGATCATATCCACCATCAGCAGGATGATACGATTAAGTTGTCCAAACAAATCCCGAACCAAGTTGGTCTGGGAGGCAGGCAGGGCCATGATCGCAATCCCCATAAACAAGGCAAAGAATACCACCTGCAACATGGAGCCGTTATGAGACAGCGCATGGAAGATATTCTCGGGCACCATATTGATAACCGCTGCCAAAGGACCTTCTTCCTTGAAGGCTTCAGCTTTGTCCAATCCTCTAGAACTAGCGGATGCGAAACGTGCCCGCAATTCATCTCTTTTGGTTTCGGATAAATAATCCCCAGGCTGTAGCAGGTTCACGGTGACGAGCCCTATGCTCACTGCGCAGACGGTGGTCATCAAAAAAATCAACAAAGTTCGTCCTCCCATGCTTGATAGCTTTCGAAGGTCCTTGAGGCCTGTAACACCATCCACCAAGGAAACCAAAACCAAAGGAATAGCGACTAATTTCAAAAGATTCACGAAGACGGTTCCCACAGGCTTCACCCAATCCAAGACCCATGATGACCATCCTCCTGCCGAAGCACTGAGACCAAAGGCCAATCCCAACCCTATGCCGATCAAGATGCGAAGGTGCATAGGCCAACGTTTGGCCATGGGTTGGGTTTGTTCCGATCGCGATGGACCAACTCCACCCTGAGCAGGGTATTGATTCACAGAGTCTTTCGTCATTATTGGAATTTGTTACAGGGGAGATAAAGGCAGAAAAACTAATTTCAAGGTCGTGCAATGGATTTTAGAAGCACAGAAAGTTGAGCCGCGGGCCAACCGAGCACATGATCCACAATCACCAACGCCATCATCGCCTCCACAACGGGTACAGCGCGCGGTACAACACAGGGGTCATGGCGACCATAAGCCTGCAATTTTACTGCATTACCTTGAAAATCAACTGATTGCTGAGGAATGGCTACCGTGGCTGTGGCCTTGAAACCCGCCTTAAACCACAAAGGCTGCCCGTTGCTGATTCCCCCTTGAATTCCCCCCGAATGATTGGTCAAGGTTTCCACGGAAGACCATTCCTTGGTATCCGCCGCGAGTATGGCGTCGTTGAAGTCCGAAGCCCTTCCCGCGCTCATCGCAAATCCGCTCCCCAATTCAAAGGCTTTGACCGCATTGATGGATAAAATCGCTTTGGCCAAATCAGCTTCCAAGCGGTCGTAAACAGGATCTCCCAATCCAGGGGGTAATCCCTGACACCAACCCACCACCGTACCCCCGGTACTGTCTCCCGCTGAGCGAACCTCATCGATATAGGCCTCCATCAAGGAAGACGCATAGGAATCAGGACAGCGAAGAGGGGATGCCTCAATCTGCTCCAAGGTGAAGGGGCAATGGCGATGATGTTCATAACCCGAAGTCGTGCCCCTGGAGGCAAGGCCTGAGTGCAAAGGAACGGTTAAAGCATGAGGCCCCACGGAATGAACCCAAGCATAACAATGAACACCAATGCACTCCAGCAGACTTGCTGCAACTACCCCTGCCATAACACGGGCAGCGGTTTCCCTTGCGCTGCTCCGTCCCCCGCCCCGATGATCCCGAAAACCATACCTTGCCATCACGGTGAAATCCGCATGCGATGGCCTGATTTGATCCCGAAGATGCTCATAATCTTTGGGTTTGGCATCCCGGTTCGGGATGACCAAGGTGAGGGGGGCGCCCGTGCAACGTCCTTCGAACAAACCAGAAAGACATTGCACCCGGTCCTCTTCGTTACGCGCAGTGGTCATTCGGCTTTGGCCGGGGCGACGTCGATCAAGCTGGGCTTGAATCTTGTTCAAATCAAGGGCTAAACCTGCAGGGATACCGTCCACCACCACACCGATCACCGGGCCATGCGATTCTCCAAAAGAGGTTATCTTAAAATTTCTTCCAAAACTGTTTCCAGGCATGCGCTAATTTAAGGCTTTCAGGGCATATCCAAATTTGGCCCAGTCCTCCCAAAACTCGGGATAGGACTTGCCTACCGTATGGGGTTCATCCAAGAATATAGGCAAATCCGGCAATGCTAACATGCTCAATGCCATCGCCAACCGATGATCCCCAAAACACCGAAGCAAAGGACAAGGAGCAACCGTATGGCCCTTCAATAAAGTGGTCACAACAAAACGACGGGAATACACAGCCCACGAAGCAAGGGGGCGGATTAGCAAGCCATCCGGTCGGTGCTTTTCATAGGGTACTCCCAATAGCTCCAAATTGACCATCAAGGCCTGTATTCGATTACTTTCTTTGTAGCGGAGTTGCCCAATGCCGACAATTTCCAACGCATTGCCGGACAAAATCGCCCACATGACCAAAGCTGGCACCATATCCGGGAAATCCGTGGCTTTAATGTGCCAAAAGCCTTGATCACAATTCACCACTATTTGTCCTTGATCAGGAGGCCGTTCCTCTGAATTATTGGTAGACATCGCACTGCTGCCCAAAGAATCGAAGGTCCACGTGCAAGATTCCTGGTTGAAGACCGCAGACACATGAGGAGCAAGCCTACTCAACAAATCCAAGATTACGGAATCTGCTTGATGGCTTCCGCTTGTCAAAATTTTAAGTTCCAATCGCTGACAAAGAGGAATCACGGCATGCCGCCAAATCCAAAAAGAAGCCGCACTCCAATCGCCTTCGACCGGCTTTGGATCTTGTCCCAATGCCCCGTCGCCAGGATGCGATTCCTGAACCGTCACAGCAGGGATATAACGAAGGGAATGTTCTGAATAGTCAAAGGAATATCCAAAGCTTGACATTTCTTGGATGGTCAAAGCCAAATAAGGTCTCGATGCAACGAATCGTGGTGACCATGCAATCTCCCAAGGCGCATTTTCTTGCAGCACATCAAATGGACGCAGGAGCGGCGCAACCATCGCCATGGCCGAGATGTATTGTGAACTCGTACTTGCTTCCATGAACAAATCTCTTCGCCTCAAGGATGAAGGATGAATCTTCAAGGGAGGGTAACCCTTTTCACCCAGGTATTCAATATTGGCTCCGCATAGAATCAGGGCATTAACCAAGTCTCCTATAGGCCGTTCATGCGCCCTACCGTTACCTCGGAGGATTCCCCCACAGCCTTGTGCTACCAAAAAGGCAAGTCCAAAACGCATCACCGCCCCTGCCTCTCCAGCTTCCCACAAATGGTCAACAGATTGGTGATGACCTTGTTGGCGACGGGATAAGGCGCACTGAACCAAAGACCAAGCATCCATAACATCCTGAGGCCAAGTGGAATCCCATTCAAGGATCGGACAGTCCAAGCCTTGAACGGCGCCTATGAAAATTCTCCGAATAAGCTGACTTTTGGAAGGCGGTAGATTCAACGAGACCGCCGAGGGTAGCCGGGATGGACTACCATGAAAGACTAATTCGCTTGGACGATGCAATGAATTTGGAGAGACCAACGGAAAGGCTATAATAAAGAAAAATTATTCTAAAAAGGATTCAATGACCAAATTTCATACAATTCTTTGACAGTCCGCGTGTTGATTTCAACCCCGACTTGGCCTTGGCCAACCTTGACAGGGAGTGACCAAGTTATTTGACCAAAGCGAACCTTTTTGTCTTGTTCCAAATAACCCCATAGCCTGTTCCATTCCGGAAGGATGTTAGCGGGACCTACATTAGTATATCCACTGAACGGTGTCAACAGCCTCAGAAATTCGAAAATAATACGCGCCTCACTCTCTGCTAACAAATCGCATTGAACCGCTAATTGCAATTCAAAAAGCATGCCCAGCCAAACGGCCTGCCCATGACTGAAAAGGTTTGATGAGGATTCCAAAGCATGGGCCAGGGTATGTCCATAATTAAGCAATCGACGCATATCCCCCTCGAAGGGATCTTCCTGAACGATACGGATTTTGACCCTCAATGCAGATTCGATAAGTACTTGGGTAGGAAGTGGCAAGGTTCGTGTTGACTCAGCGCCGCTTGCGTCGTATTCCGCCCAATAGGCTTTGATTGCATCCAATAAGGAAAAATCTCCAATGATCGCATGTTTGAACATTTCCACCCATCCATCAAATCGTTGTTGTTCATTCAACGTTTGCAGCATTTTGAGGTCGTAAATCCAATGGGATGGCCAATGGTAAATCCCCACACTGTTCTTGACTCCTCCAAAATTGATGGCCGTTTTCCCACCCCATGAGGCATCCACCATGGCCAACAAGGTCGTGGGCACGGTGACCCATCGAATTCCTCTTTTAAAGAGAGCCGCGGCCAGACCCCCAACATCACTCAAAGCGCCCCCGCCCACCACCACCAGTACGGATTGCTGATCAGCTTTGTGCATCAGCAGAAATTCCAGGATGGAAGACAAGGAATGCCATGACTTGGCCTCTTCACCTGCATTCACCACCCAAAGGTGACCTGGCATAACACCAAGTAAAGACCTGGCAAACGCTTCAGTATTGGAATCCGCCAAATAAAAGCAGGTGGATGGACGGGTGTCCGCAATCCACTGCGCCAAGGCTATTTCGGCGCTTGCACAGAATCGGGGCGGTACACCTCCAATTGGCGACGTATACTCTCCTGATGCATGATTTGCAACCATTTGATAAGAAATGAAGCATCCAAACCCATCGCCTGACCGGCTGATGTACGGGTATTCAATATTTGCTCCCAACGACGAGGCTGAAGAATCGGCAGATCAAATTCTTTCTTGATTTCACCAAGGCGATGACTGAGCTGTAACCTTTGACTAAGCAAAGTCAACAGGTCATGATCCAATTGATCCACTTCCCGCCTTAATTGCATCAAGTCTTCGAGGTTAGAAAGATCTTGAAAATCCGTTTTGCGCAGTTTCAAACCGTTCAAGGTCACCGCCAATTGGTCGGGGGTGAGTTGTTGATTCGGATCCGACCATGCGCGGGATGGATCATGATGCACCTCCAGCATCCAGCCGTCATAACACAAATCCAAAGCGATTTGCGCAAACTCCGGAACCAGCCTAGCATCCCCAGTAATGTGGCTGGGATCGCAATACATGGGCAGGTCCGGTCTGCGCCGCCGCAATTCGATGGGGATCTCCCATTGGGGCATGTTGCGGTATGGACTGCGTTCAAAAGGAGAGAACCCACGGTGCACCAAGGCCAACTCGCGAAGTCCCAAAGCCTCCAGGCGTTCCACCGCTCCCAACCACAGTTCCAAGTCAGGGTTAATCGGATTTTTAACCATCACCGGTAACGGAGAACCGGCCAATACTTTGCCAAGCTCATCCACCAAGAAAGGATTCACCGTAGTCCTGGCGCCGATCCAAACGACATCCACCCCGAATTTCAAAGCGGCCTCCGCCTGAGGCGGCTGGGCAACTTCCACAGCCAAGCGCAAATTTCTTTCGAGGGTCATCTCTCGCACCCATTTCAAACCTTCCTCACCAACGCCTTCAAAACGATTGGGTCTGGTGCGTGGTTTCCATATCCCTGCCCGAATGAGATCAGGCGCAAGGGGCAACAAACCGTTGAGGGTTAATTCCAATTGGGCCGGTGTTTCGGCAGAGCAAGGTCCGGCAATAAGGAAGGGCCTGGAGGCACCGTTGGCTAACTGCACCGATTTACGCAGAATACCCAGCTTGGAGGTCTCCGGTTCCATTGATAGCATTACGGGACTAAGGTTGGCCATGATTCTTTAGCAAAGAAACAACCGAGACTGCCAAAGGTTGCGTATGGCTATTTTTGGGCTGTGCCAATCGCCAATCAACCACCTGACCGCTCCCCCGCCTATCGAAAACTGACTCCGCAGACCTTGCGACGGAAACTGTGGCTCTTCGGTATCATGAACCAGGCCAAAATGGTCCAAATGCTGGGGTTCTTGGCGGAATGGGCCTTGAAATTTCGCCTACCTGTTCGGGGAATTATTCGCGCAACCGTTTTCCAAGAGTTTTGTGGGGGCGAGTCCCTTCAGAAATCCTTGCCCAAAATTGCAGAACTGCAACGATCAGGGGTTGGAAGCATCCTGGATTATTCGGTGGAAGGATTGAACAGCGAAGAATTGATGGACGAGACCTTGGTTGAACTGCAGGATGCCTTAACCTTTACGGCGAATCATCCCGAAACTCCTCTCTTTGTTTTCAAGGTCACCGGCCTCGTCCATTCCGACCTCTTGGAAGCCTCTGCGAAAAACGCTTTATTCGACCCAAAACAAATTGAAGCCTTCCATCGTGGCAAGGGTAGGGTCATGAATCTGCTACGAAGGGCATCCGATTTGCAATGCCCCATCATGATTGATGCCGAAGAAAGTTGGCTTCAAGACCCTATTGACCAAATCGCCATGGAGGCCACGGTAGAATTCAATCGCTCCAAGGCCATTGTGATTCAAACCTTGCAGATGTACCGCCATGATCGTTTGGAATATTTGGATCAATGTTTGAAGCATGCTCAAGAAGAAGGCTATGTCCCAGGCTTCAAGGTCGTTCGGGGCGCTTATATGGAAAAGGAAAGGAAAAGAGCCGGCCTGTTGGGATACCTAGACCCCATTCAACCCGACAAAGAGGCTACTGACCGCGACACGCATCGAGCGATTGAAATATTGTTGCAACACCCCAATGCGTTCTTGTGCTTAGGGACGCACAACCGTTCAACTTGTGTTTGGGCAACCGTATTAATGGAACGATTCAGTTTGGCCAAAATCAGTGATCGAATCTTGTTTGCCCAGCTATTGGGGATGAGCGATTCCCTGTCAGCAGAATTGGCCGATGCAGGGTACAGGGTAGCCAAATACTTGCCCTACGGACCCGTGGACAAGGTTTTACCTTATTTGCTTCGCAGGGCCAGGGAAAACTCATCAGCCGCAGGAGAATTATCCAGAGAATATGCTTTGTTGCTTGCGGAGCAACGGCAAAGACGCCAAGAGGCAGCCTAACGCTGCAAATCAAACCAGTTCCGCCGCCTAATCAGCCGCAGATCCTGGAGCATTTGACCTTTGGCATTAATGGTAAAGGTGTAGGATTTGTACGTCCCAAAGGGCACCAGATTCAGGCTCATTTCCCAACAATGCAAATCCCGGTACAGATTGATCACCGTTGGGGTAAGCTTCAGGGAAACCAAATCCAAGCCTGAATTAAAAGCGATTTTCCATAAACGGGTCAAAGAAAGATCGCCGTTGAAGGTCAATGACTGTACCCATTGTTGATCTTTGGGGTTGAGAGCCTGGTAGGTTAGGTTGTAATTAAAATTAAATCGATACGGGACATTCCAATCGATGAACATGCGGTATCCATAACGCTGAATATCGTCCCATATCGACGAATCTCCGCGGTCCCATAAGAGTGGCGGCATTCCCATACGATTGGACGTAGCGCTTTCGGTGGCAGCCCCCCCAAATCCACCGCTCACCGTAAAGTTGGCCTGGGAAAGGGCCACGGGTTTCCACCATTGTTCGGACGCTAACCAACGGTTAATTAAGCGTCGGTCCTCTCCCCTTTGGTAAACATCCCAAACACCAGAGAAGAGCAAACTAAAACGGTCACCAAACTGGGTTCTCCCACCCCATTGTATGGAAGACATTTTCAAGGAATCGGCATTGAAATTGTAGGTGCCACCGAAACGAAAGGAATCGAAGAGTTTACGACGTTGCAGGACTTCCCCGCTGTCGCCTTGGGTTCTGGTTTTGAATTCCAAGTTGTTATCAATGCTCCAATTAAGGGAGGCGGAACCACCAGCGCCAGCGACCCCGTAACCGAAGCCTGCGTAGGGGCTGTAAATACGGGTATTGCCCTGTCGATCCACCTGCACGGTTTTGTAAAACCCAAAGCGAGCAGCCCCAAAATCAGGCCGCCAACCCAAAGAAATCTGAGGGTTAATCACATGCCGAATAGCTGCGATTGGCCCTTTGGCGAATTGAACTAAACCAAACAAACGGGTATTCATCAGCATGCTGAATTGATAATCGTAGTTACGAAAAAAACCACGCTCGGTATCTGCTACGGCCTTACCCAACGCGGTATCGTAAGTCAATACCGAACGGCGGTTGGTCCAACGTTCTTGGTAGGCAAAACTTGGGGTGATTTGTACAAAATTCCCTAAGCGAAAGGATGAGGTCGAAAACGGTAAATTATGTTGCAAACCAGCATCCAAATTCTGAATTGCATTTGATGGTCTGAAGAGCGTATCCGCAATATTCAAGGAAGACCGCAAATTGGACTGGTACGTGAAACCGATTTTCTCATACCATTTCTCAGCCCCTATAGCGGAGCGTTTTCGGAAAGGTTGAACCCTGGCGATGTTCAAGTTGCCTTCAGGGAAATTGACTTGCAGGCGTCTGGTTTGGGTGTTTTGGGAATGCCTGGCCGCCAGGTTTAACTGAATCGGTTTACCGGGAAAGGAACGGCTGTACGAAACGGATGAATTTAATTGATTATTCAGAAAGTCCGTGGTGGAGGGCGTGTTGTTCCTTAGAAAATTACTGGTTCCTGCTTGCACGGAGGCTGAAAATCTTCGGTACGGATGAGCCCGGGCATCTTGATTATGCTGCCAGAAAACCATAAAGTCTCGTTGGCGACTGAAATCCTTGGCCTCGGGATCCCCTGATTGGAGGTTGCTCCAGTTGATGTTCAGGCGACCGGATGAACGGTATCTTTGGTTGTAGCCCAAAGTAGGGTTCAGCCTCCACCCACCGTAGGCATAAACATCGCCGCGTAGGCTAAGGTCCATGGTCGGGCTAATCGGCCAATAATACCCCCCGTTACGCAAGAAAAAACCAAACTGCGGTGAGTTCCCGTACTCCGGAAACAAAATGCCTGCTTTCTGACCGCGCATCAGGGGAATTACCGCGAATGGTAGGCCGATAGGCAAAGGAATATCCAAGGCTACCAACCTTGACGGACCGGCAATAATCCGCTTGTCCGGGATGAGCTTTGCCTTACCCAGTTGGAGGTGAAAATGAGGATGACGAGTATCGGAGCAGGTTGTAAACAAGGTGTTACGAACATACATATCTCCCTCGGAAACCCTTTGGACTTTGCGACCAATCACGAAGGCCTCTCCTTCACGGGTCACCAATTCGGTGATCTTGCCTCGTCCTGCCACCAAATCGTATTCCATCGAGTCCGCCACAAAGCTCTGTGTACCGTCCACAAAGCGAGGGGTATCGGCCATACGCCCCAAACTATCCGCAATTGGCAAAGCCTTCAGGGACCTGCTTCGCCAATTCTGAAAGGCCCTGCCGCTTTGCAATTCCATGCTTCCAAAACGGATTTTGACCTTCCCCATCAGCTGGGCTTGGTTGGAACTGAAATCCACCAAGATGGAATCTGCTGCCTCGTAATCCACGGTTTGTTCGGGCTCATCCTTGGATTTGACCCTAAGGCTATCCTTTGATGCCGAGGTATCTTGAGCGTAAATACTAAACACAGGCGCGATGGCCAAGGCCAAGCAGAGGCCCAACCGCTGAAATGAAGGGGAACATTGCCCCAGATGCTGGTTGTGAAGCATGCCTGATTCCCTAGATTTGCTAAGCAAATTTGCCAATACCGAATGCCTTACCTTCATCGAACCCCAAAACTACTTCAACGGTCGCTTTGGACCTCATGGTTCCGGGGAATCGCTTTGGTTAGCCTCTTTTGGAGCCTTGCTTGCCCCAACTTAGGAGTCAAGGCCTACACGCTGCATCGAATCGTTCTGGATGCAGGACACGGGGGTCATGACAGCGGTTGCAAAGGCAGAGGCTCCCTCGAAAAGGTCGTCACCTTGGAAATAACGCGAAAAGTGGCCGATCAGCTGCGGAAACGAATCCCTGGACTGCAGGTCCATCTGACCCGCAACGAGGACAAATTCATCGAACTCCACGAGAGAGCTGGCATAGCCAATCGTCTAAATGCCGACCTCTTTGTCTCCATCCATTGCAACAGCGGCGGAGCCAAAGCCCACGGGACGGAAACCTTCACCCAAGGTTTGCATGTCACAGGGGCCAACTTGAACGTCGCCAAAAGAGAAAATTCAACGGTCCTGATGGAAAGCAATTACCTGGAGCAATACGACGGTTTCAATCCCAACGACCCAACGGCCCACATTATTTTTGAATTGTTCCAAAGCGCCTACCGAACACAAAGCCTGGAATTGGCCCGACTCATTGAACGAAAATTCGTGCACCATACCGGCCGCCATAGCCGGGGGGTTAAACAAGCTGGTTTCCTGGTGCTCTACCGGACCACCATGCCCGCCGTCCTTGTCGAAACGGGATTTCTCACGCATGACGAGGAAGAGCAATTCATGCGTTCTGAACAAGGCCAAAACAAACTTTCGCTGTCGATCGCTGAAGCCATTGAGCTATACCACCATCAGAACAATCCTTGACCGAGGAAATCTCCCCCTAAAACCAACCTATGCACAAGATACCCAAGGAAATTTGGATCGGACTTTTTGCTACAATGGCCCTGACGCTGTTGTTTATTGGGATTAATTTCCTGAAAGGCGACGATATATTCACGGGCCGTAACACCTATTATTCATTATTGGATGATGTAAAGGGGCTCAAGGCCGCAGCCCCCGTTTTGTACAAAGGCATCAAGACGGGTACGGTAACTGAGGTTGAACTTCTGCCCGAACGGAACGCTGTCTTGGTGACTGTGGAGGTTTCCAAGCGAGTTAGCCTTCCTCTAGGCACTAGGCTGAGACTGGTCAGCACCGACCTCTTTGATACCAAAGCTTTGCAAATCGAAATAGGTCTGGATGCTGATCGCACTTACCGGCATCGGGATACGCTTCCTGCCGAGATCGCTCCCAGCCTTATTGAAAATTTGGTGGGGGACCTGACTCCGCTCAAAGACAAAGTCGAAATCAGCCTAAACAACCTCAACCGCATTTTGGAAGCCGTGGAGGAAGCCAAAATTCGACATAGCCTTGCCCAGTTGGACGAGGGAAGCAGCAACCTGAACGAACTCATTCGAGATAGCCGTGCCCCCATTCAAAAAACCCTCAGCGAGCTTTCACGTCTTTCCGAAGATCTGCGCCAAGATCAACCCCTTCTCAAAGCCTCCATCCAAAACTTCAAGTCCTTCTCCGATTCGTTGACCCATTTGCAACTCAAACAAACGGTAAACCAGGCAGAGTTGGCCTTGTCTTCCACAAAGCAGCTCATGGAACGAATCCAAAGCGATCAAGGCACCTTGGGTAAGTTAATGAAAGATAGTTCTTTGTATTACAACTTGCAGCAAAGCACCCAGTCCCTCAACCTCTTGCTCACCGACTTGAGGCAAAATCCGGGGAGGTATGTGCAGGTATCCGTCTTCGGACGCAAAGACAAGGATTCCAAAAAGGCCTTGGATTCCAAGCAAAGCAAAGATTCCAAGGGCAAACCCTGAGCTTACCTTTTCCGATCTGGTCTCTCCTGGCGTCGTTTAGGGAATGACGATCCTACGGCTAACCCTTAAACCTGCAGGAAAAAGGGCTTGCAGGAAATAGGTACCCGATGGGAGATTAAGATCGAGTTGGTTCTTGCCTTCATGCCCATGATAGACGTTCATTTGCCTACCGCTTAAATCGGTTAGGAGCAATTCCGCAGCGGAATTTAAATCCACCTGCAAGATACCCTGAACAGGATTGGGGTAAGGATTGAAATTCATGACATTAAGCTCCTCCAAGCCCACCCCCAGAGTAGCTAGCCTGGAAATGGAAGAAGCGGTTCCTTTAAGTATAGCATTCGAAGGATCCAGGGTAACGTTGGCCACCTGTCGAGGAATGCGAATGCGCTGCAGGCCCAGGGCTGGTTCCACCTGGATGAGCGATGGGGCTTGGCCAGGGCCGGAAGTGATAAGCCCCAACGGCAATTTGTTACGAAAAACCGGGGTCGCTACAGGAGCGGTCACGGTCTGGCGCATTTGGAGCCATAACACCGAATCACGCCAATTCCATTGAATATTGTACGTAGGATGCCCCTCGCCGTAAACCCAGTCTTGGAAAAAGTTCTGAAGTGGGACCGAAGTCCTTTGTTCCATGATCTGACGGAATTCATCCGTGGTGGCCACGGAATGCCTTTTGGCTTGAAGATATTCTCTAACGGCCGGGAAGAACAAGGAATCGTCCCCGATTTCGTTGCGAAGCATGTGCAGGACCGCAGCCCCTTTCTTGTAGGTTAAGGAGGATGAAAAAATCCTGTTCACGTTCGTCAACCCCGATGCCGGGACATAGACCGAGCCTGTGGTGGATGAACGAGCCGAGCTGTGGGTGCTGTTCATCCAATCGCTGGCCGATGTTTGGGAAACAACATATTGGCGGTGAAGGTATTCACCATACGAAGCCCAACCCTCGTTCAACCAAATATCGCTCCAAGTCGCGCAGGTTACCATATCCCCAAACCACTGATGCGCCAATTCATGGGCGATCAAATCCATCCCGAAGCTCCCCATAGTGCTCATGGTTTGATGCTCCATCCCACCCCCTAAGGGAGCCATCATGTGACCGTATTTTTCGGTATGAAAGGGGTACAGGACAAAGAGGTCCGAAAAATTCTCGATCATCGCCCCGGTACTGTTCAATGCAGTTCGGTTAAAATTGAGGCAGGAAGTCCCTGATGAATTGTTGGCATTGTAAATCCAATGTTGAATCAGCACCGAATCATTGGCCAGGGCGGTGGGGTGTGCCCAACTCAGATGCTCGGTATAATCGGTTACCGAAAAGGCCATCAAATAGAAAGCCATTGGAATACGGCTTCTCCATTTGTATTTGCGCCTGTTGTTGGTCAGCGTATCGACCCCGATAAGCAAACCCGTTGAGGCCACTTTGTTAGGCGCAACGCTGGTACCGTCAAAGAAAACCGAGTCAATCTTGTCCCAAAGATCCTGTTTGCAGGGAAACCAATCCGGGGCTGAGAAAGGCTCCGAAAGAGTCCAAGTCACATTGACCCCCCAGGTTGGTGAAGCCGCAGAGCTTACCCCGCTGAAGAAGCCACCGCTCGGCGGGGTCCCTTGGTAGAAGACTCGGCAGGTCACCTGCATTCCCGCATCCAAATTGCTGAGCAAAGGAACACGGACCACGTCATTCAACCTGGAAAGAGCAGAGGGCAGGTAACGGGTTCCGTTAATTTGCACCGAATCAATGTTCATGAAACTCCTCAGTTCAAACCAAAAGGTGTCCATGACCGGTGAGGTCACGGTCGAACGAAACATCACATCCCCTGCAATCGCGGTGGAGGTATTGGTCAAGGCTAAGTTGAAATGGTAATGATGGATATCGTAGGTATCCCCGCCCCGGTTCATTGCCGATGCGGAGAGGCTCATTCGGTTTCGCATTTCGATGCCAGCCCTCGCTCCCTTGAGGGTGGCGCAATTGGAATGGCCCTCCACCTCAACCAAGGAGCGTGTTTCCCCATGCCCGTTGGTGGTTGCCACGGCCGACAGAGGTAACCCAACCAAGGCCATCAAACCGAGGATGGTGGTCATTTGAAGCAAAGCAGTTCGAAAAAAAGAAATCATAGGGGAAAGAAATAGGTTAGGCTTCATGGGAATAGGTGGATTGATTGGTTACTGCGAAGTAACAAGCCAATCGCCCAAATGTTGACCTTGGCTCAGTTTAGAAAAGTGCCCATTCAGGGCCAATAGTTCGGCATGGGTTCCTTCTTCGACGATACGGCCATCCTTCATCACCAAAATCCGGTGGGCAAACCGCAAAGTGGACATTCGATGGGCGATAAGCAAGGCATTACGGCCTTGAACAAAGGCCTCGATACCCCTTTGGACCTGGGCCTCCGTGGCCGAGTCCACCGATGCGGTGGCTTCGTCCAGGATAAGGAGGTCCGGCTGCCTTACCAAAGCACGAATCAGGGCCACCAATTGCTTTTGACCGGCGGATAGCCCAGCTCCCTTTTCCCCCACCGGGGTCAACAAACCCTGCGGCAAGGACTCCACAAAATCAAGAAGATTGAATTCCTTGACCCTTAGCTCCACCAATTCCATGGTGATGCCGGAATCATGAAGAATAATGTTATCCAAAACGGTCCCGCTGAAGAAAATGACTTCTTGGGGAACGTAAATAATGCGCCTTCGCAGTTGCCTCAAGGTTAATTCCGTGTGAGGCAAACCGTCCAAGAGAATCCACCCTGAATCGGGTTCATAAAATCTGACCAGCATTTGGGCCAAGGTCGATTTGCCACTTCCACTGCTCCCCACCACAGCCCAAACTTCTCCGGGCTTCATATGCAATTGAATATCGTGGAGGACCCGGACATCCTTTTGGTATCCAAAATTTAAGTTCTGAATTTGTATATCGATGCCCTGTATGGGTTGATCCGCTGCTGCATTGGTTTCCGCAGGCCAAGCTTTCAAATCAATCAACTGAAAAACCCTTGAAGATGCGATAATGCCCATCTGCAGGGAATTGAATTTGTCCGCTAACAACCTCAATGGCCTGAACAACTGGTTGATATAAACCAGAAAGGCCACCAAGACCCCTGTGGACAAGGCCCCGTCCTGCACCCTCACGGCTCCGTACCAAACCATCAATCCCATGGCCAAGGCCGTAAGAACTTCGACCACTGGAAAATACACCGAATAATACCAAACCCCGTTCAGATGCGCTTCGGCCAAACCTTGGTTTTCTTTTTGGAAGGCCCGGTTCTCCTCCTCTTCGCGATGAAACAGGGGAATGAGTTGCAAATTGCTAAGGCGTTCTTGGAGGAAGGAATTCAACGAAGAGGTTCGAGATCGAACTTCGGTGAATGAACCGTGAACTTTTTCTTTGAACCACCAGGTTACCCATAACAACAGAGGCATAACCATCAAACTGACCAAGGTGAGTCGCCAATCGGTATAAAGCATCACCGATAAAATCACGATTAACTGCAAAACATCTCCCGCCATGGTCAAGAAACCTTGGGCAAACAATTCTGCGATGGCCTCCAAATCGTTAATCACCCTGCTTCCCAAGGCGCCTACCGATCTGGATTCATAAAAACTTGGGCGATACCGTGTTAAATGCGTATAAAGCTTGCGTCGCAAATCTTTGACCACAGACTGTCCCAATTGCACACTCCACAAACCAAAGAGATACCTTAGACCGGATTCCCCAAGCAACAAGGCCAAAATAACCCAACCGTATTGGGCCAAGCTGACCAAATCCTTCTGCGTCATGGGTCCGTCCACCGCTTGTTGAATCAACCATGGTCTTAGCGGAGCTGTCCCTGCAAGAACGATGGCCAAGAGCAGGGTTCCGGTCAACAAGAAGCTGTACGGTTTCATTTCCCCGAACAAGCGCTTCAAGGCCTGTACGGTACCAGCTCCAGGCGCCTGGTATTCCTCGGTGGCTGCCTTCATGGTTTTGGTTGAATGATACCATCCGGATACTCCACATGCACCAAACAAAGCCCGTGGGCAGGAGCCGAAGTGCCGGCATCCGATCGGGTTCCTTCCTTCAAAAGGTCGTTGATTTGATCATGGGATCGATAACCTCGTCCAACTTCCATCAACGTGCCCACAATCGCGCGGACCATGTTGCGCAGAAAGCGGTTGGCTCGGATTTCAAAAACAGCGGATTGATCTGCATTCAATTTCCATTGCGCATGGGTTAGGTTGCACATGTCGTTTTGTTGCCCACCACCGGCTCTGGCGAAACAGCCGTAATCACGGTTGCCCGGCAGCAGTGCAGCGGCCTTAAGGACCGAATCCCAATCAGGGCAGGCTGGGATTTGCCAGGAATAACGCGCTCGGAACGGATCCTTGGCCCAATGAACGCGGTAATGATAGGTTCTGAACAAGGCTGAAAAGCGGGCATGGGCGGTTTCAGGGACTTGAAAGACCCGCTGTATCACCAAATCGTTGGGCAACATCCGGTTAAGAACCCTAATCCCATCCTCCACCGGGCCCCGTAACAACGTATGAAGATCTTCCTCTGAATCCCAATGCGCAAAAAACTCCGATGCATGAACCCCCGTATCGGTGCGGCCCTGACCGGTAAGCCAAACGGGTTTTCCTGTATATTGAGTTAAGGCATTTTCGATAAGCTCCTGAACCGTTACGGCATTGGGTTGTCTTTGCCAACCATGATAGGCCGTACCGTCATACGCCAATTGAATGAAATAACGGTTCATGACCTGCTTTCGATCGCCATCATGAAGACCTTCTTAGGGCTTCCACCACCAGAGCCGCCCCCTGACCCACCCCAACGCACATGGTGGCCAGGCCGTAGGCTTTTTTGCCGGGGTATCGGTGCAGGGCATGCAACAGGGTTGTGGTGATTCGTGCCCCTGAGCACCCCAAGGGATGACCCAGGGCAATGGCTCCGCCGTGAACATTGATATCCTCCAGGGGCAAATCCAATTCACGTTGACAGGCCAAGGCCTGCGATGCAAAGGCCTCGTTCAATTCAATCAGGCCCAGGTCTTTGGCTTGGAGGCCTGCTCGGTTCAAGGCTTTGCGGACTGCCGGTACCGGACCTATGCCCATAAACGCCGGGTCAACTCCTGCCACCGCCATGGAGACCACACGGCCAATGGGTTCAAGTTGATGACGCTTGACAGCCGATGCGCTTGCCAACAGCAACAAGGCCGCACCATCGTTAATCCCGGAAGAGTTACCGGCGGTCACCGTTCCTCCCTCCCTGAACACCGGTTTCAATAGGCTAAGTTTGGCCCTGTCCCCCAAACGAGGATGCTCGTCTTGGGCTACCCACTGGGTTTGGCCCTTGGCGTCTTGGATTGGGGTCGGTATTCGCTCGCGGTCAAAAGCGCCGACCGCTTGAGCCGCTGCATACTTCTCCTGCGATGATTGAGCAAAGTCATCCTGATCCACGCGGCAAATTTGGTACTTCTCTGCCACATTTTCGGCCGTTTCACCCATGCTGTAGGGGTGATGCAGCCCCTCCCAACGCGGATTGGTGAACCTCCATCCCAGCGTGGTGTCGTGGATCTCCGGTTGCCGTCCAAAGGGCTGTTCCGACTTGGCCATAACCCAAGGGGCACGGCTCATGCTTTCCACCCCTCCTGCCAAATAAAAATCGCCATGCCCCATGGCCAATGCTCTGCTTGCATCCATAATGGCTTGCAGACCGCTGGCGCACAATCGGTTGACCGTCACACCGGCCACAGAGGTCGGCAAACCGGCCAACAGAGCACTCATTCGCGCCACGTTGCGATTATCCTCACCTGCCTGGTTGGCGGCTCCGAGAACGAGTTCTTCCAAATGTTGCGAATCCACTTCGGGATGGCGCTCCATCATGCATCTTACCAAATGAGCGGCCATGTCATCGGGCCTTAAGCCGGACAATGCCCCGGCGTATTTCCCTATGGGAGTCCGTAGGGCGTCCAATATGAATACATCTTCCATGACACAAAACTGCGAACAATTCTTCTCAAAACACCAAAAACTGCCAAGAATCGGACAAATTGACACCTTTAGGTCTCCCCACTGCTTTGGCACAAGGTTTGAATGCCTTTGGACAAAATCTTAACCCATGACCCAAACCTCCACCAAAAAAGGAAATATATCGGTCAACACCGAGAACATTTTTCCCCTAATCAAAAAATCGCTGTATTCCAATCAAGAAATTTTCTTGAGAGAATTAGTCAGTAACGGGGTTGATGCCTGCCAGAAGCTTGCTGCCCTAGCCGCCATGGGAGAAGTCCAAGGCGAAATTGGAGAAATGCAAGTCCAGGTGCGTTTGGACAAGGAAGCCAAAACCATCACCATCTCCGATAACGGCTTGGGCCTGTCGGAAGAAGAGATTGAGAAATACATCACCCAGGTTGCATTTTCGGGAGCCACCGAGTTTATCGAAAAATACAAAGACAAGTCCGACCTCAACCAAATTATCGGCGCCTTTGGATTAGGATTTTATTCCGCGTTTATGGTGGCCGACAGGGTTGACATCCACACCTTGAGTTACCAACAGGGTTCCAATTCTGCTCGCTGGTCCTGCGATGGTTCCACCGAATACGAAATTGGCCTTGGGGAGCGAAGCGAACGAGGTACCGATATCGTGCTCCATGTTGCAGAAGATGCCTCGGAATATCTGGATGAATGGAGGCTCAAAGAAATACTGCGTAAATACGGGAAATTCTTGCCTGTCAAAGTGATGTTCGGGGAGGAGCATATCAACGCGACCAGCCCTCTTTGGACCCGCAAGCCGGCCGATCTCCAGGATGAAGATTACCAGAATTTCTACAACGATTTGTACCCCATGGCCGAAAAGCCATTGTTTTGGATTCATCTGAATGTGGATTATCCCTTCAATTTGACAGGAATTCTGTACTTCCCCAAATTGAAAGCGGATTTTGAACCGGCCAAAAATAAAATACAACTCTTTAGCCGTCAGGTGTTTATCACCGATTCCGTCGAAGAAGTGGTCCCGGATTATTTACGTCTGCTTCATGGGGTCATTGACTCCCCGGATATACCGCTCAATGTTTCCAGATCTTTTCTTCAAACGGATTCCAACGTCAAGAAAATCAACGCACACATCTCCAAAAAAGTAGCGGATAAATTAGCGGATATCGCCAAAAACCAAGAGGATTCTTTCAGGGAAAAATGGGATCAACTTGAACTCTTTGTGAAGTACGGGATGATTTCGGACGAGAAATTCTATGACCGTGCCAAGGGGTTTTGTTTGTACAAAGATGCCGATCAGAAGCTTAGTACATGGGAGGATACCGCAGCCCTTTTGGAAGCGAATCATCGCAACAAAGACGGGCAATTGGTGGTCTTGTACACCAATCAAGCCAGTGCTCAGCATCATTTGATTGAAGGAGCCCGCAAGCGTGGCTTGACCGTTCTCCAAATGGGCAGTGTTATAGACGCTCATTTCATTGGGGCTTTGGAAAGCAAGCTTGACAAAACCACCTTCAAGCGAATTGATTCCGATACCTTGGACAAATTGGTGGACAAAGGGGAGTCCAAGACTTCCTTGCTTAACGAAGAACAGGAAAAACTTGCGGTAGAATGGGTAAGTGAATGGGTCAAGGCCAAAGAGGAATTCAAAGTCAAGGCGGAGGCCATGTCCGCCGATGATCCACCGATCACCCTCACCCGTTCCGAGTTCATGCGTCGAATGAACGAGATGGCTGCTACGGGCGGAGGTTCTCCTTTCTTCGGGGGACCTATGAAGGAAACCATTGATATGGTGGTCAACACATCGCATCCCCTGGTGCAGAAGTTGGTAGAAACCCAAGAAACAGAGCCAAGACAGGCCCTAGGTCAACAACTCATCGATCTGGCCTTGCTCTCTCAGGGTATGCTCCAAGGTGCAGAATTAACTGCCTTTATTGACCGTAATCTCCACAACGCCGGTCGCTAAGTTTGTCGATGGTTGACGGGGTCAAATTTGACCAAGTCAATCCCCCCTAGCGTTGACAGGATTGTTCATAATTTGAGTGGTTCGACCTTGGTGAACAAGGGGGCTGAATTTTAGTTTTGAACATGCTCCATACCTCGAATCTCGAAGCTCTTCGGAGCCGACCAGGTTCGTACCAATCCATCGTTTTTTTTGAAATTCGCCCATGTCCGATCTAAGTCCGGTCCGCACAGCTTTAGTTTCTGTATATTCCAAAGAGGGTCTCGAGCCCTTGGCCAAAACCCTCTTTGAATCCGGGGTAGAAATCTGGTCCACCGGGGGCACCTGGGACTTTCTTCAAAATCTTGGTTGTCAGCCCCGTAAGGTGGAAGACCTGACCGGTTATCCCTCAATCCTGGGAGGCCGTGTCAAAACCCTTCATCCCAAGATTTTTGGGGGGATTTTGCATCGAAATCATCAAATTGAGGACCTTAACGAGCTGGCCGGCTATGAGATTCCCCCAATAGACCTGGTCATTGTGGATCTGTACCCCTTTGAGGATACATTGCGCGCCGGCGGTACCCATCAAGAACTCATCGAGAAAATTGATATCGGCGGAGTCAGCCTTTTACGAGCCGCCGCCAAAAACCATCAGCAATGCACGGTCCTCTCCTCATCCAATCAATACGATCGTCTGAGGCAACAAATCCTTGCCGGTGGAACCAATCCTGAAGACCGTCTTCGATACGCTGCAGAAGCTTTTGCGATGACTTCCCGGTACGATACCCTGATTTATGAGTACCTGAAACCCCAAACCGATACAACGAGCCTGCGCATCGCATCGGATCAAGGCCATGGACTTCGCTACGGAGAGAACCCCCATCAGCAAGGGAATTTCTATGGGCCATTGCACGATTGCTTTAAGGTGCTTTCTGGCAAAGCCCTGAGCTACAACAATTTACTTGATGTGGATTCCGCCTTATCCCTCTTGGCTGAATTTGAGGAGCCCACCTTGGTCATCGTGAAACACAACAACGCCTGCGGGCTTGCAAGCCGTGATACCATGCTGGAGGCTTGGAAAGACGCCCTCGCGGGGGATCCCGTTTCAGCCTTTGGGGGCATCTTGGCTGCTAACAGGCCTCTTGACCTTGATTGTGCCAAAGAAATCGACGGAATATTTTACGAAGTACTCATCGCTCCCTCCTTCAGTACCGAAGCCATCGATTTACTGACTCGCAAAAAGAACCGCATACTCTTGCAACAAATAAAGCCCATTCCTTCTTCCGTGCAGGTTCGGTCGGCCCTTGGCGGATACCTGGTTCAGAGCCCGGACCGTTCCACCGAATCCTCGGATCAATTCAAAGTCGTCACCGCCAAACAACCCAACGCAGCCGAAAAAGCCGATATGGAATTTGCGGTCAAGGTGGTGAAGCATACCCGTAGCAATGCCATCGTGCTGGTCAAGAATCGTCAACTCATTGGGTCCGGAACAGGCCAAACTTCCAGAATTGACGCTATGAGGCAGGCCGCTCACAAGGCCAGAACCTTTGACTTCGATGTCCAAGGGGCCATTATGGCCAGCGACGCCTTCTTTCCCTTTGCGGACAGCGTCGAAGTGGCCTGGCAAGAGGGTATCCGTGCCGTCATCCAACCTGGAGGCTCTGTTAAGGATCAGGACAGCATCGATTTCTGCGATCGAAACGACATGTGCATGGTCATGACAGGGGTTAGACATTTCAAGCATTAGTCCGCTCAAGTGAGTTTGGTCTCCTCTGCCCTAAGAAGGCCCCCCTAGCTTGCCATTTTTCAAAAAAAATCTTTAATCGCGCTTTTACCTTTAGTTTCGCTTTCTTATTCTTTTAACGTTCACCTATAGACTTGCATGGGACTCTTTGATTTATTTACCCAAGAAATTGCCATTGACCTTGGCACCGCCAATACCCTGATTATCCATCGGGACACCATCGTTGTGGATGAACCGTCCATCGTTGCCATGGATCGAAATACCGGCAAAGTCATTGCAATCGGTAAGAAGGCCCAGCAGATGCATGGCAAAACCCACGAGAACATCAAGACCATTCGTCCCCTTAGAGACGGAGTCATAGCTGACTTTCATGCCGCTGAACATATGATTCGAGGGATGATTGCCATGATCAATCCTACCAAGAGATTCTTTGCCCCCTCATTGCGCATGGTTGTGTGCATTCCCTCTGGCATCACGGAAGTCGAAAAGCGCGCGGTGCGGGATTCCGCTGAGCATGCCGGCGCCAAAGAAGTTTACCTCATTCATGAGCCTATGGCGGCCGCGATTGGTATCGGCATTGATGTTGAAGAACCCAAAGGGAACATGATCATCGATATCGGTGGCGGTACCTCGGAGATTGCCGTGATTGCCTTGGCAGGAATCGTTTGCGATGAATCCATTCGTGTTGCAGGTGACCAATTCACCGCCGACGTCCTGGAGTATGTCCGTCGTCAACACAACATGTTGGTTGGTGAGCGAACCGCGGAATTAATCAAAATCAATATTGGTTCGGCCTTAACCACCTTGGAAGATCCACCACCCCCCATGCCCGTGAGTGGACGAGATTTGATGACCGGTATTCCACGGGAAATCACCTTGACCTATTCCGAAATCGCGACTGCACTGGATAAGTCCATTTCCAAAGTGGAAGGCGCTATCCTCAAAGCATTGGAAATCACTCCACCTGAACTTGCATCCGATATCCATGAGACCGGGATTTACCTCACAGGAGGTGGGGCCTTGATTCGTGGGTTGGACAAAAGAATTAGTGCCAAAACCAAACTAAAAGTTATTGTCGCTGAGGATCCCCTGCGTGCCGTCGTTCGGGGTACTGGAATTTCCCTCAAGAATATCCATCGTTTCCAATTCCTGATGACCTGACATAAAAATGGGTGGACTGGCAATTTGGCTGTTCAAATACAGATTTCTTGGGTTACTCATTCTCCTTGAATCTTTAGGAGCCTGGATTACCCTGTCCAATGTCGAATACCATAACAGTAGATTTACTCAGCTCCAAATTGAAACAGCCGGGCATTACCAAAAGAAAATAAAAAAACTCACCCGGTTTATGGGCTTGGATGAAGAAAACCAAAGACTAAACAACGAAATTGCTCTATTAAAAAGGCAATTAGGTGGCGATTCCCTCCGCTTAAATAGTTTTACTCACACCGACTCAGCGCATTCAAAAAATAGCAGAGCCGCTTTGGGCCAAGGTTCTTCCGTCAATCCATGGCCAAACACTAGTGTAAAAATAGATTTTATTAGCCCAGCAAGGGTGATTTTTTGTGGTGAAGCAGGCCAAAACAATTTCATGCTTCTTGACAGGGGATCTTTGAATGGAATACAACCAAGAATGGCCGTCATACAAGAAGACAAAATTATAGGGCAGGTCCAAGCGGTTTCAAAACATTTTGCAAGAGTTGTTCCACTCATTAATACCAAAATTCGAATTAGTGCCTTACACCCCAAATCACAAACCGTTGGAATATTAGCATGGGATGGTAAGTCAACCCGGTATGCTGAACTCATTGACTTCCCAATTCATATACCCATTAAAATCGGCGATACCTTAGTAAGTAGTTCCTATTCCTCTGTCTATCCTCCTGGGCTACGCTTGGGGAGAATTGATCGTATTGAAATTAATCCAGGTGCAGTCACCTACAAAATTCGGGTCTTTTTGACGGCGGATTACAAGCGTCTGGATCACGTGCAAGTGATAAGAATTGCATTGCAAAGCGAGCGCGAAGAAATACTCCCCAATACCAATTAGAAACCAAGAATATAACATGAATCAACGCCCTTGGCTTCTTCTTATAATTTTGGTTATTTTGCAAGGTAGCCTTTTTAATCGCATTCATTGGTTAGGCCTTTTCAACCCGATGGTTTATGTTATAACCCTTATATGGCTACCCGCAACATGGAATAGATCAATATTAATGTTGTTGGGATTTGGAATCGGTTGGTGGGTTGATAGCTCTGTTCAAAGCGGAGCAATTCACGCCATGGCTTCGGTATGGACCATTTACTTTAAAAATTTTTGGATACGGTACACGGTTTCACCCGTAACCTTACAAGAAACTCCTGATCCTGATTTAAGAGAATTAGAATTTAGGTCCCTAATTAGTTATGCCGGCACTTTACTGCTTATGCATCAAACCTTGGCCTATTCACTTGAGGCACTAAGATGGAATTCCCTGGGAATTTCACTGATAAAAGGAAGCGTAAATACAGTATTGGTGATGGGGATCTTATGGTCCCTTATTCAATGGACCCGAAGCATGAGCCCATCCAGGTTCTCAAAAAACAAAATCTAAACGAATTTTATTTTAATTACACGGTAATTAATAAGTTTCCGCCAACACATGCCCAATTTAAATGATTCAAAATCAAGCAAAGAAATTCGGCATTTGCTGATTCTAAGTGTGGTGCTAATTGTCTTTTCTTTTTTTTTAGTAAGGCTGTTCAATGTGCAAGTTATCAATGAAGAATACAGTGAGTTGGCCCAACAAAATGCTGTACGAAGAGTAAATTCCTACCCTCCAAGGGGAATAATATTTGATAGAAAAGGCCGGAAAATTGTAGTAAACAGGCCTATTTATGACTTAATGGTTGTTCCAAATGAACTGCCAAAACCCCTTGACACTACTGAACTGGCCAATTTAATTCGAATTTCCCCGAAAGAACTCAAAGGTAGGCTCCTCAAAGCGGCTACTTATTCAAAATTCAAACCTAGCCTACTCCATGCTCAAATCAGGCTTGAGGACTTTGTCAATGTGCAAGAGAGACTTCATGATTTTAGTGGCATCTATGCAGAAACCCGTACCGTTAGGACCTATTTATATCCAAATGCAGCCCATTTACTTGGATATGTTGGGGAAGTCTCGCCTGAATTAATTGCCAAATCCAATGGAGAATACCAATCAGGGGATTATATTGGCATAAGCGGGCTCGAAAAAACCTACGAAAATTATTTAAAAGGAAAAAAAGGAGTTCAATACCGTTATGTAGATGTACATAATCGTGAAGTTGGACCCTACAAAGAAGGGGGCTTTGACTCTCTCCCAATTCCCGGTGAAGATTTACACTTAGGACTTGACATTGAGCTTCAAGTCTATGCTGAAAACCTTATGGCCAATAAGCTCGGTTCCGTGGTCGCCATTGAGCCATCTACTGGCGAAATTCTTGCAATGGTATCAGCGCCTGGTTACGATCCAAATTTAATGGTTGGTAATGTGAGAAGCAAAAACTACAGATCTCTAGCTAAAAGCCCCTTAAAACCTTTATTCAATCGCCCACTTCAAGCCATGTATCCTCCTGGCTCCATTGTTAAATCACTTCAAGCCTTAATAGGGCAAGAACTTGGACTAATTCGGCCTGAAAGCAGATTCCCATGCGGTGGGGGATATTCTATCGGTAACCATACGGTAAAATGCACGCACACCCACGGGGCACTAAATCTTGAGGAGTCCATTCAGCAATCATGCAACCCTTACTATTGTTATGTGTTCAAAACCATGGTGGATCAAAACCGTGGCCTCAAGCCCAAAGAAGGATACAAAGTATGGTACGACTACATGAAGAAATTCAACGTAGGACGTAAGTGTGAAGTTGATTTACCAAACGAAAGGAATGGCATTTTACCATCACCAGAATACTATGATAAAATATTTGGACAAAACCGGTGGAAATCATCTTCGATTATTTCACTTGCAATTGGACAAGGTGAATTTGGGATGACACCCTTGCAAATGGCGCATACCATGGCAATTTTCGCAAATAAAGGAGATTACCACCGCCCCCATCTAGTACGTAGCATCGGTATCACTGGACAAAAGAAAATGAAGTACAGAGAACAGCTTCATATTCCAATTAAGCCAAAGAACTTTTTGGTTGTGCAAGATGCTATGCAAAAAGTTGTAGACCGAGGTACAGCGACAACCTATGGAAAAATTGATAGCATACTCATTTGCGGTAAGACGGGTACTGCTCAAAATCCCCACGGCAAAGATCACGCCGTCTTTGTGTGCTTTGCCCCCCGAAAAAATCCTCGGATAGCAATTGCCGTTTTAATTGAAAATGCAGGGTTTGGCGGCGTATGGGCAGCGCCAGTAGCTAGTCTAATGATTGAGAAGTATTTGCTGGGAGGTACAAGGCGACCAGACCTCGAAGAAAGAATCCTGAAGGCACGCATCTTGCCACAGGGCATAGACAGTTTACCCGTTCCCAAAAAAATTACCGGATGAGGGAGCAGAAAAACGTTTTTCAGTTCATTGACAAACCTTTGTTGTGGACCTATGTTGGGCTAACCTTGATCGGATGGATTGCCATATATGCAGCGGTGTACAATCCCCAGCATCAGAATCTTTGGGATATCCAACAAAATTACGGAAAGCAAATGGTCTGGATCGTGAGCTCATGGCTGATTATGATGGTGCTCTTGTCGATACATCCCCGCATATACCACCAAAGCGGGCCTTTGGTTTATTTGATAAGCATGGCCATGGGATTGGCGGTGGCTTTCCTAGGGCGAGAGGTAAATGGAGCGCGCGCTTGGTTTGAACTGGGTTCGTTCCGATTACAACCCGCAGAATTCATGAAACTTAGTACCGCCATGATGGTGGCTTATTTTTTTGCCAACCGGCCTATTCGCATGGATCATTTTGGTTCACAAATCATGGCCGGTTTATGGCTTTTGATCCCAGTCGCCCTGTTGCTCTTGCAGAAGGACACCGGGAGCGCCTTGGTCTATGCCTCCTTTGTGCTGGTCTATTATCGAGAAGGTTTGTCTGTCAATTATTTGATTTACGGATTGGCCATCGCCCTTTTATCCGTTCTCACTTTGTGGCTAGGCTTGAACACTATGTGGGTTGCGATTCCGGTGGTGTTGATTTTATATGTGGTATTGGCCGCAGATAGCCGTAAGGCCTTCTTCAACGGCCTCAAATTGACCATCCCCGCCATGGTCTTGGTTTCGGGAGTCGGGTATGCCTTTGACAACATTCTACTTGCGCATCAGAAGCAACGCATATTGGTTTTGTTGGGCAAGGTCGATGATCTGCGAGGTGCGGGCTACAACGTGCACCAATCCCTCATTGCAATTGGTTCCGGCGGATTTTGGGGGAAAGGATTTCTGCAAGGAACCCAAACCAAATTTGATTTTGTGCCCGAGCAAAGCACCGATTTTATATTTTGTACCATCGCAGAAGAATACGGCTTTTGGGGATCGATGTTGCTGCTTTCCCTCTTCGGTTTCCTATTGTACAGGATTTTTATGATTGCAGAAAGGCAACCCGGAACCTTTGGTCGAGTATTTGGGTACAGTGTAGGTTGCATCATTTTCATTCACGTCACGATTAATATTGGAATGACCCTGGGGCTGTTGCCCGTCATTGGAATTCCCTTACCCATGATCAGCTACGGTGGATCCTCCCTGTGGTCCTTTACGGCAATGATTGCCATATTGCTTCGACTTGACAGTGGCCGAATGCTTGGCATTCGTTAAGAGAATTCGTACAGCATGCTAATCAAGCCACCCAAGAACCTTTCGCGCACCAAATGGTTATTAGTAGGTGTTTCTATTAAATCCAGCAAACCATGCGTAAATTCTTAAACTATTTTGTAGAAGTCTTTAAACCCAAAGGGGCTCACCAAACCCGGAATTTCAACTTGAGAATGATGCACGGGATCAATCGAATCAGCATTTTGATGTTTGCTGCCGGTCTTTTGGTCTTGATTTACCGGGCCTTTTTGAGGTAGCATGGTCAAAGGGGGCATCCCGTTGGGACCAACCTTTACGATATTTTACTCCAATTTTTGCCTTGACCATAAAACCTGGCGTAAGCACTAACCAATTTACCGCTTAGCTCACCCGTACCATGTGGATCAGCCGCCAAAATCCGTTCGGCATGCACCCTCGCTTTGTACATCAAGTGGCTATCTTCCACCAAATCCGAAAATTTGAGTTCCATACTGCCACTTTGTTGAGTACCCGCCAAGTCCCCAGGACCACGCATTTTTAAGTCCATTTCGGCAATTTCGAAGCCATCGTTGGTCGATGCCAAAGCCTGCAAACGCAGAATGGCTTCCTCCGAAGGTTTATCCCTGTGCATGAGGATGCAATACGACTGCTCCGAACCGCGGCCCACCCGACCACGCAATTGATGCAACTGGGCTAAACCAAACCTCTCGGCATTTTCAATCACCATCACGGAAGCGTTAGGAACGTTGACTCCAACCTCAATAACGGTAGTAGCCACCAATAAATTGGCGACACCTTTCACAAAGCGCTGCATTTCTATATCTCGATCCGCGGATTTCATTTGCCCATGCACCACCGCCAAATGAAAACGTGGAGGGGGAAATGCGCGTAGCATGGCCTCGTACCCGTCGTACAAAAATTTAAGCTCCGCTTGCTCGGTTTCTTTGATGGCCGGATAGACCACATAAACCTGGCGCCCGGCTTGCATTTGTTGTTCCAAGAAACGAAACATCTTGAGTCGTTTGGACTCTGCGGTCACCAAAGTCTGTACCGGCTTACGACCAGCAGGCAATTGATTCATGATGGAAACCTCCAAATCTCCGTACCGTGTCATCGCCAAGGTTCGGGGGATGGGTGTAGCTGTCATCACCAAAATATGGGGGGCAAGACCGGCCTTGGCCCATAGTTTGGCCCGTTGCTCCACCCCAAAACGATGCTGTTCATCGATAACGGCCAAGCCCAGTTTGGCGAAATGCACATGCTCCTGTATCAAAGCGTGCGTCCCTACCAAAAGATGAAGACTTCCATCGAACAATTCTTGTAACAGTTCCTTCCGGGCCTTGCCCTTGACCTGACCAGTAAGCAACCCACAACGAATCGGCAAATCACCCAACATGGCTTGGATGGTATCGTAATGTTGCCTTGAGAGTAACTCCGTAGGAGCCATCAGACAAGCTTGATACCTGTTATCTGCAGCCAACAACATGCTCATCAACGCCACCATGGTCTTGCCACTGCCCACATCACCCTGCAGCAAACGATTCATTTGCCTACCTGTTCCAAGATCTGCACGAATTTCTTTGATCACACGTTTCTGGGCATCGGTAAGTTCAAAAGGTAAACGTTCATGAAAAAACCGCAGGAACATATCCCCCACCTTTTCAAAAACGGGTCCAGGATTTTGGAATTTTCGGTTGTTTTTGAGTCGCAATACCCCGAATTGCAAAAAGAACAATTCTTCGAATTTGAAGCGGTGGAGGGCCTTGGCCAATTGCGCAGGATCATCCGGGAAATGAGCCTGCTCCATGGCCTCCCAGCGGTTCATCAAGGACTCTGCATCCACGACATAGGCCGGCAAAATTTCAGAAACATTACCCGAAACTTGATCGAGGGCTTGACGGACGACACCCATCCACCAACGGTTGTTCAAATTTCGTTGCCTTAATTTATCGGTCAAGGAATACATAGGGCTGAGGGGCGGTCCTGATTTCTTGCTCCACTCGTCCCATAAGGTCAACTCAGGATGCGCCATTTGAGCCTGCCCCTTGTATTGGCTCACTTTTCCAAACACAAGGTACTCTTCCCCTTGGCGTATGCTGGATTCCGCCCACTGAACCGATTGAAACCAAATCAACTCCAAGAAATGTTGGCCATCGGCAAGAGTCGCCACCAAACGAGTTGCTTTGCCTACCCCTACCCTTTCGATCCGTAGAATTTTGCCTCGGGTTTGCACAAATGCGGGACCTTCGACCAGTGTCCCCAAGGAATGAACCTCAGATCTGTCGAGGTAACGGTATGGGAAATAGGTTAACAAGTCATAGTAAGTCTTCAATCTCAGTTCCGATTCGAGCCAAGCAGCGCGTTGCGGGCCAATCCCTTTTAGGTAGGCTAAATCATAAAACAAAGGATGTTCTGGCATACGTCAATTGAATTGACACTCAAGTCCCCATACCTTACCAGCGCAATGTCGCCAAAATTCGCCGCATATCCTTTAGCAGATAGGCGCTGTAAGGCTGCAAGGAATCGCTGTTGGGACTTACTTCAAAATAGAGTGAACCCCGTAAATAATGCTTAACACTATCCGTCACATAAAATTGGGTTTGGCTTGCAGCATCGCCGCCAACTACGTACAAGGTTCCATAAACTTTGTGTTCCGGGTAACTGATAATTTCCTCTTCAATCGCTGTTGCCTTAAGGGTATGCTTAAAGGTCATACGCTGGGTTTCAGCCATCAACACCGCCAAAGCGTCCCTCCGTTCAACCTGACGCCTGTCCTGGTAGCGAACACCCGCGATGGGATGATAGGATAGGTGCCATTGAGCTCCCAATGCGGGATAGGACAAATTCAGCCATTGAGGATCATTGAGTGAAGACTTCGACGAGTTATGAGGGAGTTCTGATGGATTCACGCAGACAGGTTTGGCTGCAGCATTGTAATCAAAAGTCACCGGAAGGCAATTCCCCCGATATTGAGCCGGCTGAACTGCCGGGAGTATCGCGCGAGCATAGGCATAGGGCCTGGCCACAGGGTCGTCGGATTGACAAGAGACGAAAAAATGATATCCTCCTACCATCAATAACATGGCTGTTATAACGCTTACACGCTTGGCCTTAACTCGAAGAAATTGAGAAAGTACTTGCCTCATTATGCCGTTTTGGAGGGCACTTGATACGTCAGGTGCATGGCCATGATCCTGCGATGATCCGCTTGAATGACTTTGAATTCAAAACCGTGATGATGAAAGACCTCCCCTTGCAGAGGAATTCTCCCCTCCAATTCCAGGACCAAGCCCGCTAAAGTCTCCACTCCCTCCAAGCTAGGCTGAAACGGCGAAAAATCCCACCCTGTTTCTCTGGACAAATCCTGCAAGAGCATTTTACCGGCAACCCAATAGGAATCTCGATCCAGGCGCCGACACAGCCGTTGTTCATCCGTATCGAATTCATCCTGAATTTCACCGATGATTTGTTCCAAAGTATCTTCCAAAGTCACCAATCCCGAAACACCTCCGTATTCATCAATCGCCAAGGCCATATGCATTCTTCTGGCTTTGAATTCTGTAAAAAGCTCATCAAGGTGTTTGGTGTCGGGGACGACATATGGTTTACGCAACAATTCCTGCCATCGAAAACTCTTATTCTGATTGAGCCTGGAAAACAAATCCTTGAGGTACAAGATACCCACTACTTGATCCAAGCTCTCGCGGTAAACAGGAACTCGGGAATACCCCCAGTCGCGTAATTGAGGTAGAATCTCCTCCAATGTCGCCTGGTAATCAATTGCTTGAATATCCTGGCGTGGGACCATGATTTGCCTGACTTCGAGTTCTCCAAATTTAACAATACCTTTGAGCAGGTCCTTCTCAGATCCGCCACGATTGCTCTCCGCCCCAAAAGTCAAGTCAATGGCCTGATTAATTTCGTCCTTGGAGACTTGCACATGTTTGGATACCATCCAACGATCCATGAAGCCTGAACTTTGCATCAACAGCCAAATGACCGGTTTGAAGAGAAACTCTGAAACTTGCAAGGGCCAACTGAACCATCGGGCAACACCCATGGGGTTTCGGTACGCGTAAACCTTGGGCAAGACCTCTCCTGCAAAAACAATGATTGCGGTAACTCCGAAGGTTTGAAGCAAGGCCGGCAACCAAGGCATCCCCGGAAAAGTCAACACCTTAAATAACAAATAATAGAACAAAAGAATGATGGTTAGATTCACTACATTATTTCCAATAAGCAAATTCGCCAATAGACGCTTAGGATTGGAAAGATGGCGCAAGACCCTGCGATCAGAAGGCAATCCGGAATTTCTTAATTGATCCAAATTCAATCGGCTCAAAGAAAAATATGCTGTTTCACTGGCGGAAAATATCGCTGAGCATAATACAAAAAAAATAATGAGCAGGGGCCAGGTGCCTAGGCCCAAATCAACAGCCAAAAAAAGTTCTTCCGGGGGGTCATCCATAGGTTGTGGGGTCGTCTATATCCTAGAGCGAAGCTGGGGTTCAATAAGGGAGATCCGACGAAGGCTCAGACGGAGGGGCTGAAGAGCCTGTGGCGGAACCCTGAACATCCGCCCTGGACAAGAGCACCATTTGATCGCCGATGATTTCCGTTGTGTACCGGGTGTGCCCATCCTTATCGTCCCATTTACGGGTCGACAGCCTCCCTTCGATGTAGACCTGCCCCCCCTTGCGGCAATAAAGTTCCGCGACATCCGCCAAACCACGCCACAAAACAATATTGTGCCATTCGGTCCGGGTTTGTTTATTGCCTTCTCTATCCTTGTATGTTTCTGATGTGGCTAAAGGAAAGGTGGCAATTTTGGCGCCGTTATCCAAAACTTTAACTTCGGGGTCCTTGCCGAGGTTTCCGATGAGCATGGCTTTGTTGAGTCCTCCCATATTCCAAAGTTAACTCCCGGGCATACAATTCCAAAGGCCTGGGCATGGGAAATTCATGCAGCTGATCCAACTTGACCCATACAGCATGGGGTATCTCCGGTCGTTCTTGGGATAAGGTTACCGCCAAATGGATGGTCAGCGCCCGATGCGATAAGGGATGCTTGATAACTTGGACGGTCTGGCCCGTTGAAAACAGATTGTGGTCCAGCGGCGGCTTCTTCTGCAAACCCTCCACCCTGTAAAACTCATACAGTCCTGCCCATATCCCCTCATCTGGCCTTTTGATCAGTGCCACATAGCCCTTGCACAGGATTACGAAATAATGCAGGTTCTCTTTGACAATCATCGTTCGTCGCGATTTGGCTGGCAAATCCGCGATACGACCTTCCAACTTGGCGATGCAACGATCTGACCAAAAACAGGCATTGCATAGGGGATTTTTGGGCTTGCACAAAACGGCTCCCATGTCCATCATGGCTTGGTTATAATCCCCGGGTCTGCTTGATGAGAGCAAATGGGTTGCTGCATCCTGTATCCACCGCATGCCTTCCGGACGATCGTAGGGAACAGTGGCCCCAAAGGCCCTGGACAAAACCCGGATGACATTGCCATCAATGACCGGTACAGGTCGTTCAAAAGCAATGGAGGCAATAGCCGCCGACGTATACACCCCAATTCCAGGTAAACGCCTCAGCGCCTCAACATCTTGAGGCCATTGACCGATTTGAGTGATGATTATGGCGGTTTGATGCATCAAATGCGCCCTTCGGTAGTAACCCAATCCTTGCCATAACCGAAGAACATCGTCCAAGGGCGCACTTGCCAGGGCATCCACGGTGGGGTATGCCTTCAAAAAGCGTAGAAAATAAGGGGTTCCTTGCTCCACCCTGGTCTGTTGCAAAAGCACCTCGGAGAGCCAAATCACATACGGGTCCCTGCTCCCCCTCCATGGCATTACCCGCTTATCGGCATCATACCACTTCATCAAACGCCTAATCCACAACGGTTTGTAATTCTTTAGCAATGTAAAATAATTTTGGTTCCGTTCCCAAAGGATTGGTTAAACCTCAAGGATGTGTCTTATATTTGCCCTCCTTTTAAGAAAAAGAAGGCCTATTTCCAACCAAAATAACGCTTATTTCACCCAAATACCTTTACTGATTTTTCTTATCAATCTAATTTTTTTATACTTTTCAAACCTTTAAAACCTAAATCATGACCAAAGCTGATTTGATCCGCCAGATTGCAGACGAAACCGGAGTCGAAAGAGTCGATGTAGCCCAAAGTGTGGAAGCCTTCATCGCCGTAGTCAAGAAATCCCTCAAAGGCGGGCAG
>VGFN01000002.1 GCA_016868875.1 Bacteroidota bacterium | reverse complement strand
TGGCCGTACGCATTTGACCTAAAATTGTGTTCGTGATTCGCTGAATCTGTCCGGTACCCCCGCAGGTTGCACAGGCTTTGTACGTCACTCCCTCTGCAGGAACCGCCTTGGTGACCTTGACCTTTTTTTCGACGCCTTTGGCAATTTCTTCCAAAGTCAACTTAACCCGTATTCTCAAATTAGCTCCCCGGTTGGCCCTGCGACCACCACGACCACCGCCCCCAAAAAATCCCTCAAAAGGCGAGCCTTCGCTAAAGACATCCCCGAATTGGGAGAAAATATCCTCCATCGAAAAACCTCCACCTCCACCGCCCATGCCTGGGTCAACCCCTTGATGGCCAAAGCGATCGTAACGAGCTCGTTTATCCGAATTGCTCAGGACTTCGTAGGCTTCGGCCGCCTCCTTGAATTTTTCTTCGGCCTTGGCATCACCTGGGTTTTTGTCCGGGTGAAACTGCAAGGCCGCTTTGCGGTAGGCTTTCTTGATTTCGTCTTCGCCGGCCTGCCGGCCTACCCCCAACACTTCGTAATAGTCACGCTTGGCCATAACACCGGATTAAATTAAAGCGAAAGAATTAAACACCCACAATTACTTTCGAAAAACGCAAAACCTGCTCGTTGAGCAGATACCCTTTTTCAACCTCCGCCACCACCTTGTTGACTTGGTCCGGACTGGAGGCCGGCATGCGGGATATGGCCTCATGCTTTTCGACATCAAATTCGGCCCCAACAGAAACGATAGGCTGAAGGCCCTTTAGGGTCAAAAGATTTTTGAATTTTTGGTAAACCAAATCCACCCCATCGCGGATGGCGACCACATCGGAAGATTGGCTCATGACTTCTAAACCGCGTTCAAAATCGTCCAATACCGGCAGCAACTCGACGATGAGGTCTTTCCCAGCGTTGCGGAACAGGTCAATGCGCTCACGCGCCATCCTTCTTTTGTAGGTTTCAAATTCCGATAGCAGGTACAGGTATTTTTGTTTGGACTCCTCCAGTTGAGTGCTTAGGTCGTTGGACGAGCCTTGAGCGCCTTCCTCTTCCCCACTCGTTTCCTGTTCGTTGACCTCCTGGGCCTCGTTGTTGGCATTTTCATCGTTTGGATGGGCGTTGGCATTTGGTTCAAATTCCGACATGTACATAAATTTAAAAAGTCAAAGTACCTACCTCAAAGACCCTGCCAATACCTTCCAAATGGGATTAACCCGGCTATTCACCTGTCTTTCTGCCAAATTGTCAGGAAGGGGCTTCCTTTGGGGGGCTCTAGGGATTTTGTTATTGGATGCGCATCAAGGAAGGGCACAGGGTTTTGTCTATGCGCAGTTGCAGGGGCAGCCGTTGATGAACACCGCAGGCTGGACCATGAACGGCCTGGCTAGCATAGGGGATACCAACGGGGATGTGGACACCTTTTCCAACGAACTTATCTTGATGCCCCCGGTGAACGGCGGCAGTGGCGGAATTTTTTACGATCTGCCGCTTGACCTCAGCCTATGCACCCGGTGGATTGCTGATTTTGAATTCCGCATCTTTGACGGAACGGCTGCGGATGGTATTGCTTTTTGTTTTCTTTCCATACCTCCTTCGGGCTTTGTTTCAGGAGGTGGTATTGGAATACCCACCAACGGCACTGGACTCAAAGTCGTCTTTGATCCTTACGATAATGGCTGTGGGGCAAATCCTGAAATCCAAGTTTACAGCGGGCCTGGTTATGATGAATGCTTTCTAACCTTGTTCAAGGTTACCAATACAGCTGGAAATCTCAATTTTATTCGATCCAACAATTACAACTCGGCCCAAATCGAATACGATAGCGGATATGTTACGGTGACGGTTAACAACGTAATTTGGCATAACCGCGTGTATGCGCCCGCAAATTTTGTGGGATACCTTGGCTTTACGTCTGGAACCGGTGCCCAGAATGATCGGCATTCGATTCGTAACGTAACGATCTATACGGATGGATCTGCTCTTCAAGGCTTTAATTCAGAGGATAGCCTCAGCTTGAACCCTGCGATGCGGTGGAACTGCTACACCGATTCCCTTTGGGTCAAAACGAAGGGGAAATTTATATGTTCCAGCATTGACTCGTTGGGGAGTGAATTCAGGCTCTACGATCCCAACGGCCTCTTGTTGCCCATTTCGGGAATTGAAACACCCTGCCGGAATGGGCGTAGTGATTCCATTTTAATACGATTTGGGCAGGAGATTATTCTCAACGGGGATTACCATTTGGTGATTCGTTTGGGCTTGGATCAAGACCCCATTCTTGGCGATTGTTTCTCCCGCATCGACGAATTTGACAGCCTGATCATCCGCGTTGATAATTGTTACGAATATAATAATCCCGTGCATGTTCGTAATGTCTCGGTGCTTCCGGACAACAGCCAGGTCACCGTTGCATGGCATCAACCCGTGAACCTACGGCCGGACTTCTTCAAAGCCTACCGACTTCAACGAAACCAAGAGGTTTTCGGAAACCAATGGTACGATATTGGGTACTTCGTGGACATTGAGGACACGGTCTACAACGTTTTGGTTCCAAACCCGGTAAGCGAAGCCCGAGATTTCCGAATCATTCTGCAGATCCATCGCAACCTAGATGCCCCTCCCGGTGATTCGGTCTCCAATATCCTTCTGCGCGCGCCGGGGGATACCCTCAGGAACGATACCGCCTTGGAAGCCACCGTTTCTTGGTTAAGCTATGCCAAGGCATGGCCCAACCCTGTTTACCAACTTTGGCTAAGTAAGCCTATACTCAACGACCCCGATTCGCTGAATTTGGGCCAAACAACGGATACGCTGTTCAGGTTTGCCAAACCTTGGCAACAAGGTCTGTACCGAGTTTGGGTACAGAGCAAGAACCCCGATGATGGCCGCTATGCTCGGAGCAATTTTTTGGATTTTGAGGTCAAAGAACCGGATCTTGAAGTTTACAACATCATGACACCCAACGGAGATGGGATCAACGAGACCTTCTCCATTCGAAACATACACCGCTACCCGGAAGCCAAGATCCAAATATTCAACCGTTGGGGGCAGCAGGTTTTGAACCAGTCCCCCTACCAAAATGATTTTGACGGAAAAGGGCTCGAGGCAGGGACCTACTATTACCTCATCGAAAGGGCGGGTCGACCCACCTTAGGCGGCGCATTGCGACTACATAAATAAACCCATCAGGCATCCCCAGGCCCTCTGAAAGGGTTCTTTTAAGGCAAGATTAAGGCCGTTCCGGGTGTAATATTGGGATTCAATTTTAGAAAATGCAACACACTCGAACCATATGGATTCGTCTTTGCTGGGCCCTCATGGCAAGCAACTTGTTTTTGAACACCCCAACGGCTGCCCACGGGGTTCCTAAGTCCACCCCTAAGCAAACCGAACAAGGCGCGCAGGAACAAGCCGAACAAGGCGCGCAGGAACAAGCCGGACAAGGCGCTCAGGCCAACCAACTGACCGAAGATTCGCCAGACCCGCTCGAAATACGCCTACCTGCGCCTACCCCTTACGAGGCAAATTTGCAAGGGCAATGGAGGGCGCGGAATGCATGGTCCAATTTCCATGCTCGGCACCCGGAATGGAACGTTCTCTTTGACCAACATACAGGCCAGCCTCATCGTCTCTTCGGGCCTGCCTTGTCCATGACCGGCAATAATCCTGTGTTAGATTTCGTCCGTCAGGAGTGCCAAGACTTTGGCATGCCTGTGGATGAATTGCGCGAAGGGAGTACCTATGCCTCCCGCAAATACCGCTACCAATGGTATGAACAATGGTACCAAGGGCTCCAAGTCATCGGCGGTCGCTTAGGCTTCAAAAGAACGCCCGAGGGCGCCCTCGTTTGGTTGGCCTCCGAGCTGCATCCCGGAATTCAAATCTCTACTGTTGCCAGCATTCGTCCCTCAGAAGCTCAACGCCTGGCCTCTGTTGGAATCACCAATATCCAAGCGGTATCGGTGGACCCGGCCTTGAAGATTCTACCTGTTCCCGGCAAAGAAGCCATGACGATTTCATACCATCTCGTTTACAACATCCTGGTCGAAGGTCAAAATAATCAAGGAATTCCTTACCGTTATGCTTGTTTGGTGGACGCTCAGACCGGACGCCTGTGGCAGCGGGAAAACAAGGTGGTGGAATTTGCCCAGCAACCCCCACAATCCAACGGAAACCTGACCATGTTGGGGCGAGTTTATCCCAAACATCCCTTTGCCCCTTTGGATTCGGCCATGCCTTTGCCACATCTAAAATTCACGATTGGTGGTAACACGTATTACACTTCAGCGACAGGATCCTACGACTTGGGTTTGCCAGGGCTTCCTGCCACCGGCACTTTTCCTTTGGAGGGTCGTTTCTCCAAAGTGGTCCAAGGCAATAACGGAACCACGACGCCCACCTTCAGCCTGCTTATTGATTCCCTAAGGGATACCATCCAGTATTACGGTCGTGGGACTTCCACCTCCCTTTGGAACAAGGTTCCCCACCTCAGTGCCTATTACCATACCACCAAGGTACACGATTACATGAAGAGTTTCCTGCCCACCTTCACCGCCTTGGATATCCCATTGACCACCAAGGTGGAGCGAACCGACGGGAACTGCAATGCTTTTTTCAACGGAAACAGCATCAATTTCTACACCCAGGCCGGAGGATGCAATACCCTGGCCATCGTGGCCGATGTTGTTTACCACGAATATGGCCATGCCATCACCAATTATTTTTATAACGCGCTGGGTACGCAGTTCCGTAACGGAGCCGTAGGGGAAGGGTACTCGGATGTTTATGCGATTACGTTGACCGATACCCCCGTGCTGGGTGTCGGATTCAATTTGAACAGCCCGAACGTGATTGTTCGTCGCTACGATATCAATCCCAAAATCTATCCTCAAAATCTGGTGGGACAGGTGCATGCGGATGGTGAGATCATTTGCGGGGCATGGTGGAGAACGGCCCGTAACATGAACAGCAACAGCGGCATGATGGGAATCTTCAGCGAATCGCTCTACGGCCTTGCCAACGGACCCAACGGTAGCGAAGGCGTGGTTTATACGGATATATTGATTGACGCATTGCAAGCGGATGACAACGACAACAACCTGGCCAACGGAACCCCCAACCTCAACGCCATTGTGAACGCTTTTGCCTTTCATGGCATTCGTATGCTGGCTAATGTTCAATTCTCGTACCCCCCGCTAGCTGATATACCGGCCCAGACCCCAGCGCCATTTAACGTAACATTGAGCATTACCCCCCCTTTCAACACCTTGATCAGCGGGGCCAAGCTCATCTATCGCCTCAACAACCTCCCTTTAAGTACCTGCGATACCATTGCATTGACAGCAGGAGCCGGGAACAGCTACAGCGGAGTCATCCCTGCACAGCCACGGGGAACCATTGTGAGGTACTTTGTTGGTCTTCAAGACCTTACCGGCGCATCAGGCGGTGCCTATCCTCCTTTTGCCGATCTTAGCTCCAGCCCAGGCCTTTGGTTCAATTACCTGGTGGGATTCCAGAACACCTACAATTTGGATATCGAAAATCCCGCCCAAGATTCAACTTGGCTCATTGGATGGTCCACCGACAACGCGGTTACGGGGATTTGGGAAATTGGTACACCTATTCCATCGTATGTTACCCCGGGTTCCATTGCAACCATCGTTCAAACGGGCAGCAACGCAACCCCCGGTGGTAGCCGCTGTGCCTACACGGGGAATGCTCTTACCTCCAGCGATGACCCGGATACGGAAGATGTGGATGGTGGACGTACCACGTTGCGCACACCCCCTATGGACATGACCGGCATGGCTGATCCTGTTTTGGCCTATCAACGTTGGTACACCAACGATATGGGCGATAACCCCAACACCGATTTTCTGGAAGTTTACATTAACAACGGTACCACGACTTGGAAACTTGTGGAAAGAACCAACCGCAGTGATCGTCAATGGCGCAGAAATGTGTTTCGAGTTGCGGATTACGTGACGCCCAATGCAACAGTTCAATTGCGCTTTATCGCCAATGACCAAGCCCCGGCCAGTATAGTCGAGGCCGCCATTGACCAAATTCAGCATTTTGACCTCCAATGGGGGGCGGGGATGTTCCAGCCTGAATTCGTCACTTGGGGTTTACGTCCCAATCCTTTTGACGGGTTGGTCACCCTCCAATTGGAGAGCCCTAAGGATCAAGTTGTTTCATTGATCTTCACCAACACAAGCGGTGTAACGGTCTGGTCAAAGCAAATTGCTTTGCGCGCCGGGGCCAACCTCCTTGATTTGGAAATACACGGACTGGCTCCCGGTTTGTACATGGCTCGTTTGGAGGGAAAAAATTTCCAATCCCGCGTGATCAAAATGGTTCGAAAGTAAGCGGTTTATCTTTGCTCCATGAAGGTATCCTACCGCTGGTTATGTCGATATTTTGATCTGGAACCGGATGCGCCAACCTGGCCCAATGCGCAGACCGTAGAATCAACCCTAACCTCCATCGGACTGGAAGTGGAGGAGGCCCAGAGGATAGGTCGCAATGCACAGGAATTGGCTGGCCTCGTGATCGGCCAGGTGTTGGAAAGCACGCCTCACCCCAATGCCGATCGTTTGAAACTAACGCTGGTCGATATTGGATTGGAAGAACCCTTGCGCATCGTCTGTGGCGCACCCAATGTAACCGCAGGGATGTATGCGGTCGTTGCCCCAGTAGGGTCAACCTTGCATCCCTTCCAAGGCCCTGAGATCCAAATCCGATCCGCTAAAATCCGTGGCGAATCCAGTCAAGGTATGTTGTGCGCCGAGGATGAAATTGGAATAAGCGAGGACCATGACGGCCTCATGGTCTTGACCAGGCCTTGCATTCCAGGAACTCCCTTTGTAGAGCATTACGGGGAACATAGCGACACCATTTTTACGTTGGGAATTACCCCAAACCGTATGGATGCCTTGTCCCATTACGGGGTTGCCAGGGATTTGGGTGCTGCATTGGACATACCCCTCATTCCACTCCGTTGTTTGTGCCGCGAGAATTCTGTTTTCGATGCCAACGGGGCTCCATCGGCGCAAGCCAATCTTCTTCCAACCAGCAATGCTGCCCGAGCATCCACGGCTTATCCACCCATGACCTTGAGGGTCGCTGAGGGGGAGGATTGTCCCCGTCTTGCAGGTCTTGCCATCGAAGGGGTTGTGGTCGGACCCTCCCCGGATTGGTTGCAAGATGCACTCCGTTCCATAGGACAGAAGCCCATCAACAACGTTGTGGATGTCACCAATTATATCCAATTTGAATTAGGGCAACCGCTCCACGCTTACGATCGTTCCTACCTTGAGGGCAATCTCTTGGGGGTTCGGCCAGCCAAAGACGGCGAAAAGCTCACCCTTTTGGACCAGAAAGAATACACCTTAACCCAAGCCAACTTGGTGATCGAGGACGGACGCAAGGCCGTGGGTTTGGCGGGAATTATGGGCGGTGCTGGAGACTCCATTCATCCCGATACGGTATCCATTTATGTGGAATGCGCCTGTTTCGATCCTACCCGGATACGACAGAGTGCCCGTACGGTCGATCTGCGCAGCGAGGCTTCGTACCGATTTGAACGGGGTACCGACCCCGCCTTGGTACCCCTTGCCTTGGAACGAGCGGCGAGCCTTATTCTCGCAACAGCAGGTGGCCGCATTCCCTATCCTGTGCAATTCCTTGAGTCTGTAACCCTCCAAACAGCAGCCCTGTCCTTTAACCAATCGGCTTTACAACGAATTGCAGGTTGTGCAATTCCAGCCCAAGAAACAGAGAGGATTTTGAAAGCCCTTGACTTCGAATTCCTTGGTGAATCAACGTCCACATCGAACGAGCTGGGGGTCTGTTGGAAACTTAAGCCCCCCTACTACCGCAGGGATGTTCGGCGAAGTGCCGATGTAGCCGAGGAGGTCCTGAGGATATGGGGCTATGATCGAATTCCTATTCCCCCTGCGCATCGTTACCGCAACGATTTCCCCCTTGAATCCAACAGGCCCGTTTGGCAAGAACGAATCGCGGATTGGCTGAGTGCCAGAGGGTTCAGCGAATTCATGGGCTTATCCTTTGTATCCCAAGAGGAGTTTCAAGCCATCGAACCGAACCTGAACCGCGCAGTACGAGTTCTAGGGCCGGTAAACGAACAAATCCCCTTGCTGCGACCTTCTTTGGTGCTCAGCGGACTTCGTCATTTGGCGCATAATCTGAAACGACGCCAAACAAGTGTTTTGTGTTACGAATTTGGGCGAACCTACCTTCGCCATCCGAAAAAGGATGAATACGAAGAACAAGAGTCCCTCTGCCTAATGGTTACTGGCTTACAACATCCCGAAACCTGGTATCGCCCCGAACAAGCGGTGGATCTACCTTACCTCAATGGACAGGTCCAAGACCTGCTTCAATTCTGCACCGGGGGCACCGCTACAGATAACACCGCAGGGAGGCCTGTTGATCCGGCTTTGTTGCGACTCTACGATATCAAACAGCCGGTGTACTTTGCAATTCTGCCTTGGACCGATTGGATTCCAACCGTGCAGGCCCCCATTCCAGCGTTCCGCGAAATCCCCAAATTCCCGGCCATGCGCAGAGATTTGGCCTTGGTATTGCCCATTTCGACACCGTACCGAAAATTGGAGGAAGTGGCCCGTCAGGAAGGTGGTCCCTATTTGGAGTCCTTGCAGCTTTTTGATGTTTACAGCGGGAAAGGACTCCCAGAGGCCCATATTTCTTATGCCATTGGCCTGACCTTCCGTCATCCAGAACAAACGCTGACCGATGCTCAAATCGAAGAAACAATTCAAGCAATGCTTGTTACCTTTGAGAAATCTTTAGGGGCCAGATTGCGTCGTTAGGATGAATAACCGGGAACTACTGGACAAAATGGACGGCCTGCTTAGGCAGGCGGATTTTGCGGAGAACCGCATCGCTGCGATTCTTACCGAAAACCAAGACCTGCATGCCAGAAACAAGCGCCTGGAACTCAACCTCCGCACCCAGAAGAAGGAACTCGATGCGCTCAAGGAAGCATTCAAAACCTTGCAATTGCAAAGAGCCCTCAGCGGTCATCCCGACGCCCGCCATCAGGCCAAACTGAAGATTAACCAATTTATTCGAGAAATTGATCAATGCCTCGCTCAGTTGCAGGAATAATCACTGACTCACCCCAACCCATGGAACACAGCGAAATCCAAATCCAGATCGGTAGCCGCAGCTACCCCCTTCGGGCCCCAGCTCCGGAGCTGGAAAGATTACGCCAGGCTGAATCACTTCTTAACGAACGCCTTACCGATTACAAAGCCCAACATCCCGGAGCAGACCGCTTTGATTTGATGGGAATGACCGCTTTCTTCTTGGCCCATAGCCTGATTCAACATCAGGAAACGACCCCATCCGCTTCGGAACCCCCCACGGTTACCGCACAAGCAGACCCAGGGTTGGAGGAAGAACTTGGAGAGCGGTTCAAGGCGTTGGAAGCCAGTTTGGATCGCATGTTGCATTCCAAGGCGACGGTGCAGGCGGTTTAATCCGGCCTCTGGGCGTTCAAAAACAACGCCATGGACCAAATTACCCTTATTGTTAGCATCGTTATTGCCGCAGGCGCCGGATTAGGCCTAGGCAAAATCGTTTTTACGGCCAAAGCCGGCAAAGAACGAGAAGAGGCCGAAAAAGAAGCCAAACGCATCCTTGCCGACGCCGAATCCAAAGCCGAAAGCCTCCGTAAAGAAAAGGAGCTGCAGGCCAAAGAAAAGTTCATCCACCTCAAGGCTGAACACGAATCGGAAGTCCAGAAGAAGAACCAATCCATGCAGTCTCGCGAGCAGTCGGTTCAATCCAAGGAACAAGCCTTCAAGCAAAAAGAAAATACGCTGAACCAGAAGCTGGAACAGGCCTCCCGCAAGGAAAACGAGCTGGAACAGAAAAAACAACAATTGGAGCGAGCCAGCCAAAACATCGCCCAGCAGGAACAGGAACTCTCCAAATCCCATCAAAAAATGGTGCAAGCCTTGGAAAAAGTAGCTGGCCTAAGCGCAGACCAAGCCCGGTCTCAATTGATGGAATCCTTGGTGGACGAGGCCCGCAGCAGATCTTCCGCATCCATCAAGGAAATTGTGGACGAAGCCAAACTCAGCGCCCACAAACAAGCCAAAAAAGTGGTCATCGAAACCATACAACGCTGTGCAACCGAGCATTCCATCGAAAATTCCATCTCCGTCTTCCAAATCAAGAACGACGAAATCAAAGGGCAAATTATTGGAAGAGAAGGACGCAATATTCGAGCCTTAGAAGCGGCCACCGGCGTAGAATTCCAAGTGGACGATACCCCGGAGGCGATTATACTGTCCTGTTTTGACCCATTGCGCCGCGAAATCGCCCGCATTGCCTTGCACCGTTTGGTCAGCGACGGTCGCATCCACCCTGCACGCATCGAAGAGGTGGTTGCCAAAACCAAGAAACAGATCGAAGAAGAAATTGTCGAAATTGGCGAAAGGACCTGCATCGATTTGGGCATCCACGGACTGCATGCCGACCTCGTGCGCCTGGTCGGTAAAATGCGGTATCGTTCATCCTATGGACAGAACTTGTTGCAGCATAGCCGTGAAGTCGCCAATCTCTGCGCCACCATGGCCTCCGAACTTGGCCTAAATCCCAAATTGGCCAAGCGAGCCGGCCTCTTGCACGATATTGGCAAGGTCCCCGATGACCAACCTGATTTGCCGCACGCCTTGCTGGGTATGCAGCTCGCCGAAAAATGCAAGGAACATCCCATCATTTGCAATGCCATAGGGGCACACCATGATGAGATTGAAATGACCGATCCTATATCAGCCATCGTTCAAGCCTGCGATGCGATTTCCGGTTCAAGGCCCGGCGCCCGTCGAGAAGTTGTGGAAGGCTATATCAAACGCCTGAAAGAATTAGAGAATTTGGCTCAGTCCTTCAAAGGAGTCGAAAAGGCCTTTGCCATTCAAGCAGGTCGTGAGCTAAGGGTAGTCGTCGAGGCCGAAAAAGTATCGGATGAGCAATCGGATTTGATGTCGGTAGAATTATCCCAACGCATCCAAAGTGAAATGCAATACCCCGGCCAAATTAAGGTGACCGTCATCCGCGAAAAACGGGCCGTGGCCTATGCCAAATAAGGCTAGGCGTTGTATTGCAGGATTCCTTCCGGTCCTTTGATCTGCAGGGAAGTCAAGTTATTGCTCGCTTGCCCAACCCGTCCCACCACCTTGGCGGCGATACCGTAGTGTTTGCCCCAATCCAAAGCAGAGGCAACCAGGCTCTCAGGAAGGTACAATTCCAGGCGATGGCCCATATTGAAAACCCTGTACATTTCTTGCCATGAAGTTTCGGTGATTTTCTGGATCAACGCAAAGAGCGGAGGTATTTCGAAGCAATCATCTTTGATCACCTCCAGGTTTTTCACAAAATGCAAGACCTTGGTTTGCCCACCCCCGCTGCAATGAACCATTCCGTGCATTCCCTCTGTACCGATATCCCTCAGCAGGGAACTTATCAAAGGCGCATAGGTTCGGGTCGGGGACAATAGCCATCGGCCGAAATCCAAACCATCCCTTGAGGCATGGGGTGCCAATCCCAAGGAAGAGCCCAAGACCTCGAGGAGGCTTTCATTCAAATGAAATTGGCCGCTGTACTGCAAGGAGGAATCTACCGAGGCATCCACAGATTCCGGATAGCGGTGCAGATAATCATGGTGCAAGAGGTCATGCCGTGCAGAAGTCAATCCGTTGGAACCAATTCCTGAGTTATCGACGAATTCGTAGGCACAAGTTCCAAAGGAGGCAAATCCCACGATAACATCCCCAGGCTGAATACGGTGATTGGAAATTACGGCATCCCTTCGCATTCGGGCTGTCATAGTCGAATCCACCACCACGGTTTGAATTAAATCCCCCAAATCAGCGGTTTCCCCACCTCCGCAACGAAGATCCACGCCCCATTGACGAAGTTCTTCGGTGTATTCCTCGGTCCCTTGGATGATCGCTTCAATCACCTCCCCTGGTATGCGGTGTTTATTACGCCCAATGGTTGAAGACAGCAGGTAAGGCCCTGTAGCCCCTGCGCAACACAAGTCATCCAGATTCATGACCACAGCATCCCGGGCAATCCCTTTCCAAACATCCGTAAGGCCGGTCTCTTTCCAATAGAGGTAGGCTAGGGAGGATTTGGTCCCGGCACCGTCCGCGTGAATCAGGTTACAAAAGTCAGGATCATTACCAAGAACGTCCGGCAAAACTTTGCAAAACGCCGATGGAAAGAGACCCTTGTCGAGGCCAGCAATGGCGCGATGAACCTCATCCTTGGTGGCAGAAGCACCGCGGGCAGCATACCGGCTATCCGAAGTACCCGAACTCATCGGGATGCTTGCCTACCCGGCCTGCTCATTTTTTTCTTATCCGAAATCGCCTTATAAATGGCTTCCTCGGCATCCTCGGTTTCTTCGCCCGTGACCCTTTTGTATTTGACAATGACCCGATCCAAATCAATATCGGTGATGCTGAAGGTTGTGCGACGATTCAGCTGATGTTCCTCTTCCGAACATTTGGCATCATCGGAACAACGATTAATAAGCTTGCTTTCTCCGTGACCCTGAGCGGACAGTCTATCCTGGGTAATACCTTTTGAAACCAAGTAATCAACCACTGACTGTGCCCTCATTTGAGAGAGGTTTTGATTGTAAGATTCTGATCCTCGTGAGTCGGTATGGGAATGAATAGCTACCGAAATACCCTGTGATTTCTGAAGGAAATCAAACAACGAATCCAGCGAAATCATGGACTCTGGCCGTAAGGTCGCCTTATCAAAATCGTACAGAATATCACTCAACCGTATTTCTTCGGTAGGAACCAGCCGCATAGGAAGGTCAATAATCCAATCCGTATCATCAAAAGTTTGGTTAGTGTTAAAGGTTGTATCGGTAGGATAGTAGAGCAACCGCTTTCTTGGTGCGGAATGGACTTGGTATGGGATCTTCTCTTTGGCTACGTCGGCCTCTAATCGGTATTGAACATCCTCTCTCAATTTAAAATAAAACTGCCCCAAGGAGTCTGTGGTAGTTTCAAAAAACGAGGAGTCTTCCAAAACAAGTCGAACGTTTGCTCCAAAAATTACAGCACCGGTGGTATCGTCATAAACTTTACCGCTAAGGGTAACTCGGTACGGAATAAAATTCCATAAATAAATATCATCACTGCCGCGGCCTCCAAGACGGCTTGAAGCAAGGAAACCGCTGGTTAGTTTTTCGTTGACCGTTATACTAAAATCATCAGCCCCTGAATTAAGCGGGTTCCTTAAATTCTCGGCCTGTTCCCATTCTGCACCACCACCGACCGTTTTAAACAAGTCAAGTCCTCCCATTCCGGGATGACCATCAGAAGAAAAAAACAAAATTGTATCGGATGAATGTATGAAGGGGAACATTTCGTCCCTTTCGGTATTCACCGTAGAACCAAGATTAACCGGCTCTTCCCAGGTGTCATCTTCGGATCGGTTCATGAACCAAATATCCTTGGCCCCATATCCTCCTTCAGCATTGGAGGCCACAAAATACATTTTATCCTCGTTAACAGTAAGTGCCGGATGTCCTACGTCAACCGTATCGGCCATAATAGGAACAAGGATAGGCTCAGCCCATCCCGCCCCTTCTCTTGTTGTTCTGTAAATCCGACACGCGCCGTTTTTGTTACTGCAACGAGTAAAGTAGAGCGTGTTGCCGTCGGAGGTTAAACAAGGAGTCGCATCATTACCCAAAGTATTGATCATTCCCGGGATCGGACGAAGCTTGGACCACTTGTTTTGACCGTCTACATAACTCTCAAACAAATCGCTGAAATCTTCCCCCAATCGACCATATAATTTGGTGCCCATCGCATCTGGACGGGTAGAGCTTAATAAAACTGCATTAAACTTCATGGGAGTGATTCCAAACTCAGAATTCTTGGTGTTGAATCGCTGGAGGTTTTCAACCGTGTAGCGAGCAGGATTTCCCAACCAGGTTTGCGCCAACCGACAAGATTCAATCAACCATTTAATGTAGGCATCTTGGGGCGCGTAGCGCAAATAGGCCTGGTATTGTTCAACCGCTTCAGGGTATTTTTCCAACGCCCTTAATATGGTGCCATAATGAATATGAATGCTGTCGTTGCTCACACCGGCCTTGACAGCCCTAGCATACCAAACATCTGCATTTTTGATTTCATTGGCCAAGCGATAACATTCAGCAATCAAAAAAGGCAATTGGATGTCTTTTTTGTCCACCCTTAAGGCCTTTTTGTAATGTTCAATTGCAAAAAAGTAATTTTCTGCGGTGAAAGCGCGATTACCCTCTAGTTTATCGGGATTAACAGCAGGCTTCTTGCTGCCGAGCGTATCCGACTCATCGGCTAACTTCTGAATAAAGCCCGGAGTTTTCTTGGCCTTTTCCTTGGCCACCTTGCCCTTAGGCTCTTTATCTTTTCCTGGATTATTGCCTGAGGAATCTTGACCCCAAGATATGCCAACCTGAATTGACCAAACAAACAGGAGGGCTAGACCAATCCGGTAAGTTGGTTGTAACATCATTTAGACAGGTTCAATTTTTTCTTGGCCTGATCCATCAGATTATCAGCCTCTTTGACATGCAGAAAAGACCCGTTGGAAGTATCGAAAATATAATCGTAATTGCCTTCTTTGGCAATTGCTTTGATGACCTCTTCGGCTTTTTTGATCACTGGTCCAAGCAAGTCTTCTTTGCGCTTCGCAATGTCCTGCTGGGCACGTTGCTGAAAATTATCAATATTGGATTGCAAATCTTGTATTTCTTTGGTTTTGTATTCCCTCAGCGATTCCGACCATTCCTTGCTTTTGGACTGAAAATCGGCATATTTGATTTTCAATTCCGATAGCATGGCTTGCACTTGAGTTTCCATACCCTCCGCAAATTTCTTGAGGCTGTCTTCCGCCTTTTTGGTTTCCGGCATCATGGAGACCAGCTCACCTGAATTGATATGACCCAATTTTGGGGCCTGAGCGTTTACAGAATGAGTAAGGAACAAAAAGGCCAAAAAGCAGGTAGAAACTACGGCTTTTAGGGGGAATCTAACAGGGGCAATGATCATTGTCGTATTATTTGGGGTTTGATGGCGTGATTTCTTTGGGTGGTGGTTGGTTTTTTTCGCTTGAATTGGATTTTGTTGCAGAAGTATTGGAGTTGGGTTTGCGTTGAGCCTTGGCTTGTGGGGATTTTTTGACGACCCCCATAGCGGTCAGGATTTCATTGCTTTTGTCAAATTTAGGGTTCACAAACAGCAATTGATTCCCTGCGGCTCTGTCAAATATAAGGTCATAGCTTTTGTCACGCGCATATTTCTGCACAGCGGCGAAGATTTTGTCCTGCAAGGGCCTTATAAGTTCCTGCTGGCGCTTCTGCAGGGCTCCCTCCGGGCCATATTGCTGGTTCTGCCAGGACAACAGCTGGGCCTCTTTGCTTTTGATTTCCTCCATGCGGTCTTTGCGCATGGACTCAGTCAAGAGTGGACTTTCAGCTTTTAGGGCCCGATAGAGCCGCTCAATCTCTTGCTTTTTTTCTTCCGATTCCGCATTAAACCGCTCTATTTGAACTTTGAGCTCGCTTTGGGCACTTTGATACTCCGTCATTTGACCCAGCATGTATTCCGTATCCACATAAACAAAGCGCTGGGCTTGACCCATTGCCGTTAGGTTCAAAGTAATCCACAGAAATGCGAGGGCAAAGTATTTGAGCATCGTTAGAAGGATTGACCGATAGAAATATGGACATTGCCCTTGTGGACCTCTCCGGCACCGGGAACAGGATCAAAACCGTAACCCCAATCCACCCCTAAGAGACCAAACATGGGCAAAAATACCCTCACCCCAACACCGGCTGAACGGTAGTTGCGAAAGGGCTCGAAGTCCCTGACCTTTCGAAATGAATTCCCCCCTTCCAAAAAGGAGGTGACATAAATGGTGGCCGAGGGATTCAAGGAAAGTGGGTAACGGAGTTCCATGGTGTATTTCTGAAAGGAGGTCGCTCCTACAGCTTGCCCGCTTTGAAAATCCCGAGGGGTCAGCGAATTGTTTTGGTAGCCCCTCAGGCCTATTAATTCCCTATCATCCAAGGCAAATCCCATAATACCATCCCCTCCAACATAAAACCTCCCAAAGGGAACCTCCCCGGTGGCCGCCTGATAATTGCCCAGCCAACCGAATTGCATTCGGCTCATCAAAACCAAGTTGCCCACCAGCTTGGTATAATTTTGGTAATCAAAGCGCCATTTATGGTATTCAACCCATTTATAACGCTCTTTGGCCGATGAACTTGTGCTGACTTTACGACCAAGCAAAGAATAGGGGGGAGCGATTTGCGCGGTTAGTGAAATATTACTTCCGCCCCGAGGAAAAATAGGTTGGTCCACGCTTTGCCGGGAAATGGTCTCTTTGATGAACAAATTATTGGAAATTCCATCCGGGAGAAAGGCCGTGTTTTGGCTGTTTTTGAGATCAAACTGCTGAAAATTCAAACTGTGTACGAGGGTAAAAAAGTCATCCGGCTTTTTGAGGCGTTGACCGAAACTTAGGCTCGCTCCTCGTATGGTGATGGACTGCCTAAGGGGATTGGAGCGAGGCAAGCCGTTGGGAACTTGTATGGAAACATAACTGCTCACGGTCAATGAATTTGGCTTTTTGCCGCCAAGCCATGGCTCGGTAAATGACAAATTGTAGGACTGAAAAAAGCGGCCATTGGACTGGGCCCGAACACTCACCCTTTGCCCATCACCACCGGGGACAGGAGACCAAGCTTTGGAGTCGAACATTTTGCGCGCCGAAAAATTATTGAGGACCAAGCCCAGGGAACCGACCACTTGGCCAGCACCCCACCCCCCGGACAATTCAACCTGGTCGTTGGATCGTTCTGCCACTTTGTATTCAATATCCACCGTTCCGTCTTGGGGATTAGGGGTAGGAACGACACCCAATTGCTCCGGGTCAAAGTAGCCCAATTGACTGAGTTCCCTGGTGGTGCGCATAACATCACTCCTCGAAAATTTCTGCCCCGGCCGGGTCCTAAGCTCCCGCATAATCACATGATCCGAAGTCTTGTCGTTGCCTCTGACCGTCACCTGCCTTACCATAGCCTGGGCCCCTTCCACGACCCGGATGACCAAATCAACGCTATCCCCTTCAACCCTGTTCTCGTGACCACTCACCTGAAAAAAAAGATACCCATCGTCCATATACAAGGACGAAATATCTCTTCCTGAGGGATCCATCTGCAAGCGCGAGTCCAATAATTCTTTGTTATACAAATCCCCTGCCTTGATGCCCAAAAGACTATGCAGCAGGCTATCCGGATGAACCGAATTCCCTTCAAAAACCAAACTGCGGATGGAATACGGTTTACCCTCAAAAACCTCCACCACAAGACCCATGCGTTGTGGATTCAGGGTGTAAACCGAATCTTTGACGATCCTCGCATCCCGATAACCCTGCGCTTGATAGCGTTTAACAAGCTTATTTTTCTGTTCTTCGAATTTCTCGGGATCCCATTTGCCGGTACGAAATGGATTCCACCAAACTTTGGGTCTGGCCGTTTTGATAATGCGGGCAACCTTGGATTCCGTCATGATTTGATTACCGGCAATAATGAGTTCGCCAACCCTAACCTTGGGCCCGGGATTCACGGTGACATTGAGCACAGAGGCGTTGATCTGATTGGAGTCGGGTACCATGACCATTCGGGTACTTACCTGCCTGTATCCTTTGTCGATATAGTATTTACGAACCACCCGGTCAATATTCCGCTGAACTTCTTCGCTAAGAATCTTGCCTTTGAATCCTTTGAGGGATTCTGTAATTTCTTCGGCACGGGCTTTGGATACCTTGCGATTGAAAACGACCTTGGAGAGTCGTGGCTTTTCTTCCAGGTACAGGCACAGATAAATGTTCTGGTCCACGATGGAATCCGCTTTGATTTGCACATCCCCGAACAGGCCCTGTTTCCATAAGTTCCGAACGGCTTTGGCTCCCTCATCCCCCATCCACGTGAAACGCTGACCCTCCTTCAGGCCCGCAATCATCAACAAAAGATCCTTATCGGTATGCCTCAATCCTTCAACCCGCAATCCAGCAATTCGATAACTGCGCACCGTTGCCGACGATTCGGAGCCGGCTCCAAAATCACTTTGAGCCAACGCCCTGTTTGTTCCAATGAAGAATAGAAGCGCAATTGCAAGCCCTATCCTTCCCCATCGGAAGCATTCCGTAATACGACGACAACCCATCATCCTTTGGTCGCATTCACCTGGGCCGAGGTTTTGCCAAACCTTCTTTCCCGCTTGCTGTAATCTTCCAAGGCCGCCTGCAGATGTTCCTTACGAAAATCCGGCCAACATACCGAGGTGAAATAAAGTTCAGCATAGGCAAGTTGCCACAACAGGAAATTGGAAATGCGCATTTCTCCGCTGGTTCGTATCAAAAGTTCAGGGTCAGGCAGGTTGGATGTTTGTAAACGTCCACTAATCACCTTTTCGTCTATATCCTCCGGATTTAAGGTGCCTTGGCGCACCTCCATAGCAATGACGCGAACAGCGTGAAGCAATTCTTTTCGAGAGCTGTAAGAAAGAGCCAAATTGAGTTGCATTCTGGTGTTGCCCGATGTTTGAGCAGAAGTTTTCGCCAATTGCTCGCGACACTCGGCAGGCAACATATCCAAATCCCCGAAGGCATGCAGGGAAATTTGATTTTTCATGAGGGTGTCCAATTCGGACTGTATCGTATCCACCAACAACTGCATCAAGGCAGAAACCTCTTCCGCGGGCCTGCCCCAATTTTCGGAAGAAAAGGTATAAAGCGTAAGGTATTTAACCCCTAATTCTGCACAAAGCTCACAGGTTTCGCGAACGGCCTGAACCGCATAGCGGTGACCGTAAATGCGGTCCTGACCCCTTTGTTGAGCCCAACGCCCGTTCCCATCCATGATAATGGCCAAGTGCTCCGGAACAAGAATGGAATCCAAAACTATGCAATAATGATGCCTTAACCTTACATCCGGCAACGCCGGGATGGTATACTGTACGAATAATTCACCATCAGGGACCAATACGCATCGTTGTAGGCGTTCACTCCCCGTTGGGTTCCTGAGGAGCGAACCGTATGCCCATTTTCCCAACTGCGATCGGATAAATCCGCTGCCATTCCATTACGGTGCAAACGCAAAAGGGAGGGATCCACGAATTTGCCTTTGATATCGTCAAGGTAATCGGTACTGGTATAACAATACACAAACTCTACACCCAAGCTGTGCTTATCGCGCAAATTATGACGAAAACCCAAAGTCACCGGGAAGGCCCAAGCGCTCAGCGCATAGCGTTCAGGTTCGACAACTCCTTTCAATCCCGGTTTATCCTCCAGGCCTTGACCTTCGGTCCCCAAAGGTTGTAAAGAAACCCATTCGCCTCGGTACCGAGCTTGAGGATCGAACGAGATACGGCCAATGCCCAAACCCACATAAGGGGCGCTTTTCTTTTTGCGTGATCCAGGGACAAAAGGCCAAAAGTTGAATTCCACGTTTAAGATTGCGGATTGAATATTATTACGAAAACTCAAATTGATGGTGTCGCGAGAGGCCACCCCGGACAAGGAATCTGCCGCGTGAATGCGGTGCACTCCCCATTGCAACTTCAAACCCCAATGTGGATTAAAATTGTATTTGGCATAAGCGGCGCCTGCTGCACCCCACTGAAAGGTCCCCACTGGATTCGGAATATCCCCCACATACGATGCGATGCCGGACGAAACTCCCATTTCAAGCCATTGTGCATGCCCTGAATTTGGGTTCGTCAAAGCATGTAATACGGTGATCGCTAAGGAAAAAAGCCTAATATTAATCCTATTCTTTAGAAACACTGACTTGAAATAAACCACTTTTTAACAATAAATCACTAGCAAATCAGAGCCTTGGGCAGTCGTTCGGATAAATCACCCGTGAAATACTCAATCCTATAAACATGTAGCCGTCGTTCAAGCCGTTGGTATTCCCTCTTGCGGATCCCAAAGTATTGGGCTTAAGCCAAGGGTGCAATTGTCTGGTACGGTCCACAAATTCAGCGGCTTGTTGCCCATGAACTGAGCCAATTACGTCCGGATTTACATAATTACCGCTTACGTCATCAAGGTAATCGGTGAACAAGATTCGATATCCTGCCTCCGCGGCGAAACGTGTGTATTTATCCACGGTCCAACGGACTCCGATACCCAAGGGGATGCCGATCTGCGTGGAACGGAACTCTTTCGTAACATAGTAGTTTTCCAAACCCTGGCCTTCTGTGGTGATGTCTTTGAGGCTCACCCAACCAAGCGTATTATTGGCAGATTTGCCTTGAGAGTTGAAATTGTAGACATTAAAGCCCCCGAAAAGATAAAAATTGGCCCGAGTAACCGAGCTATTGATCATGAATTCTCCAAACTTATATTCAGCAACAACGCTGAACTCCGATAAAAGTGAACGAAAACTAAGATTTCGAAGATTCACGTCACCACGGACCGCGGTTACCGTACGGCTAATGGTGTCAACTTGAAAATATTCCGTTAACGGTCCTTTAAAATATCTCGAAGTATCGTTGAACGCTTCTTCACTGAGCTTGCGCAAACGAGGACTATTATCTGCGCCTGAAAGCATCGCGAAATTGACATCAGCTCTCAAGCTGATGTTCTTGGTCAAATGCCTGCGAAAATGAGCTCCAACACCGCCTCTAGTGCTGTAATAAAAATTATTCGCATGGGTCAAATCTCCAAAGTAATGGGTGGAAAATAGGTTAACCCCAAATTCCCGGTATTGAGCCGAGGCGTCTTTGATTCCTATGCCTAGGAACCCCAAAAGGCAAAACATGATGCCGAAGGCCGATAAACGAAGAATTTTCATGCAACTTGAATAGGTAGAATGCGAAAATACCCTCTAAATAGGGAAAATCAACCCCTTACATCCAAGCCCCAAAGCAGTTTCGCCCGAAGGTTATGTAAATCTGAAAACCCTTTTAATCGAGCCAGGGCCAAAACCTTCTCATGACGGTAAATTTCTAAGGTACCGTAACCTGCCCATTGTATAGGCTTACCGTCCAGCATGAGTTGAGCGCCTCCACCCCCCGCGGCAGTAATTAGCTGTAAACTGCTCGTATCCGGCAGCAAAACAGGCCTAATCCCCAATTGATGCCCTGCGACAGGAGTAATCAAAAATACCTTACTTTGGGGCAAAACAATGGGGCCTCCGCAGCTCATGGAATACGCCGTTGAACCAGTAGGAGTGGATACAAGCAATCCATCGGCTTGGTAATTGTTCAAAAGTTCCTCATTAACCAAGCAGGTAATCCGCATGATGCCCGCCCCTTGACGGTGCAAGGCCATTTCGTTCAAGGCAAAACCCATTCCGGTCCCCTTCATTGGTAATGGAAACTTACAAGCCACCAAACTCCGGTTTTCTATTTCCAATTGCCCGTTGAGCATAGCCGTTAAAACCGCCGAAAAATCAACGGTTCCACCAGCGGAACTAAGAAAACCCAGACGACCAAAATGAAAGCCAAAAACAGGTAAGTCCCATTCTACCGCAAACTGAATCCCATCCAAAAGTGTTCCATCGCCTCCCAGGGTCAAAACCAAAGTATTTTCCTTTCTCTTTTGAATGAACTCCGGACAGGGTTCATTGGAATCAAAAAAATGGGGGTCAACATCAAGCTCTAACCCATTTAAGGCCTCGCTTAGGCTTTGATGCCATAAGAGTCTAACCGGTAACCCTTTCGAAGCAAAGACAAGCCTTTCCAATCCATCCAACTTAAGGGTAATGGAGGGCCTTGCATAGATTAATAGAGTATCCCAGAATTTTTTCATTTTATATGAGGCTATCCATGAATATTCTCAAAAGTAATTCAGGTTGGTCTGATAGCACAGATTCTGGATGAAACTGGTAACCCCAAAGCGGCTTCGATTGATGACGCATGGCCTGAGTAGAGCAGTCATCGTCCGCTGTAGCCAGCAATTCAAATTCCAGCGGAACCTGATCCAAAATTAATGAATGGTAGCGCATAACTTCAAGGCCTCGCGCCTTTGACGTGCTTGGCCAACCAGATTTTGACATAAGGGCTTCCATTGTGGCCGATAATCTGAGCAAACTCTTCTTTCCAAACACAGGGCCTTGAGCATTCACTAGTTTGGACCCAAAATGAATACCTAGAGCCTGATGCCCAAGACATATTCCCAGCATGGGTTTAGAGTCACCGTACAAAGAAATAAAATCCAACAGCCAACCTGCTTCTTGGGGCGTACCCGGGCCAGGTCCAAGGATAGCAAGGTCCCAATGCTCCTCACGGACCCTAGCCATTGGTTCATCACATGAAAGCACTTGGCATTCATACCCTCCTTGCATAACCCACGCTTTTAGGTTGTACGTAAAGGAATCCCTGTTATCGATCAAAAGAAACTTTGCCACTCTTTAGTTAAATATTGCCCAAATAACTCTGCCAAGGCTAATCCACCAATCCGAACTAATGGGAAAGGTCGATTTTAACCAAACTTGAACAAATGGGATTTTTGCCGAAAAAAAGAAGGTAAGCGCAAGGATAGTCACCCACTTTGTGCCTGCTAAAAATGCACCTACCCACCGATTTACCAAATTCAAGCCCATTGCCTTGAATACAGAATTTAAAAAAGTGCTCAATGCTATGAATAGAAGTTGAATTCCGACCATAATTCCCGCCAAAAGTCCCCATTTCCATAGAAAAGATGAAGAATTGGACGCCGCTCCAACACCCCATTCAACCCAGCAATTTGTTTTCTGAATATACCAAACGGCTATCAAAGATAGAAAAAGGCCAAACCACTGGAAAAGGACTCCCACCAAACCGTTTTGGTATCCACGCCAAAAAGTCCATGCAAGGAATAACAAACAAATAAGATCACCTAATCGCATAAAGCCTGTTTTTCGTAAAGAAGACTACAGAAAGACGTTTACCTATCCTTTGACCATAAAATTAATCAAAATAGTTTTGACTTTCAGGGTTTACGTTGTTCAGGTTATCTTTCATCGCATTCCTTACTTTGTTGATTTAAAACTCTCAAAGAGGTAATGGTATCCACCTGAATTTCTTCAATCTCAGAAACCGGTATGGATAATCCTTTTTCTTTTTGACCAAAAGTCCTCTTATCCATCCGGGTAACCCCTTTTGGCTGACCAGCCTCGATCCAAGCACTCCACCACCAAGAGGCCACGTTATGGATCGAAGCGGATAATCTTTGGCCCATTAATCCGCCCAGACATTGATCGTAACACTGAACAAATTCCTTGGACTCCTTTCGTACCAAACGCGACCCTTGTTGAATTGGGGAAAATTGCCAAGGGATAGGCAGAGTCGTTCGACATCTCCGTTCACAGTCAAAAACACTCGCCAAGGGTGCAGAACTTTCCCGAATAATATCCCAAATCGACAAACGAACATCGGGTATCCATCGAGGACGTTTGAACGGTAGCAGCATTTGATCGATAAAATATTCAGGGATACGACTCTCCAATAAGGCATGAATCCCATGTTGTCCGGTAAATTGCCCATTATAATTGGAACACAAGTGCAGGGGAACGTGGGCATCTGCCAAATAATGTCCCAAATCCGCCGCATGACGGCAAACGGATTCTGCATCCCCCCGAACAAAAGCGTTCACCAAGCGACGATACACCGTGACCGTATGCCACGGTAATACCCCGTGTTCACGCAGGCTGTCTTCGTGATAACACCGAATTGCATCGCCCCAGTTCATGGGCATGCAATAGAAAACCGAATCCCCCCAATGGTCCAAATCAATGAAATGTCGAGCGGCTTCTTGTGGATCCCAAGCCCTCCTTTGGTCTGCTGCTACCGCTCGATCTCTTAACTCATCTTTGTACTGCAGCATATAACCCAAGAGGGGTTGTGGGAGTAAATACACGGCGGATTCGTTGATATAGCGATGAGCCATAAAACCCCATGCCCGGGCAGTTTCTGGGTTCGATATGAAGCAGATCACCAAACACAAACAGGTCAGCCATCGAGAGGCCATCCGCGCATGGCTTTCTCCTGAGAGAATTGTTTTGGAATAATTGCTTGGCTTTTTCACCCTTTGGCATCCATACAGGACGCAAATTGGTTCCTTAACCGACCCTGATCCGGTTACAAACGCTTAACATCCCATGCTGTCTTGCGCATGGGCTGAATCGCATGCGTTGATGCTGTTTAAATCTCGATGCGCAGGCGATTGATTCGCTTAATCGGACCCGGGCAATTGGATTCGTGGCATTGCACGCATTGGGCAACGACCGCATTGAAATGTTCGGGGGTTGGTTCACGGCCCACCCTCTCAAAGGCCTTATGATAATCGGAAGCCCGACGAAGGAAATCAGGGGTCACCACATTGGAATCGGTGGGCATTTGCTTTTCGAAGGGCATAGGGGCCCAGGCCGGTGGTGGACTGCTTTGAGCGGAATCGGATATCAAATAGGCTCTCATTGTTTCGGCTTGTATCAACATAGCGCGCATTGCTGCAGCCATGGGGGAAACTTTAGGCGATGCCAATTGAACAGCGCAGGCGGTATCCTCCTTGCTCGCGTTCCCGGATGGATTTTTGGAGTTTACCCAAAACCCAGAGCCTGAGTCAGAGCATGCCCCCATCAGGGCCAGTCCTCCAACCCAAATTGCCAAAAAAACGGTATAAACAACCGCCTTGGGAGCCATCACGGTGGTCACTATTTGCGCAACCGCACTCCGCTTGCTTCAAACACCAATTCCACCTCCGGTTCGGTGATCGCTGCGATTTCATCTTTGGTCTTGCCGGCATCTTCAGCATAATGCCGCAAAGCTTCAACCGATGTGGTGTCGTAGGTGGCCATGCCTTGCATGACAATTTTGGAACCTGCCGACTCCAAAGGCATGAAGAAAGCATAGTCCTTGAAACCTACCCTCAGCATTTGATCGTTCCCCATATCGAGCTTCATCCAACAACCCTTCTTCTGGCAACACTCTTGAATGGTGCCTGACAATTTGAACTCCGCCATGGTTTTGCCCTTCATTAATTCAGGAAGCTCGGAGACGTCCGTTGCGCCTTCTACCGTAATGGAATCCCCGAAATAGGTCCATTGGGAATCATCGGATTTGACCCCATTTTGGCAAGAAACCCCCGTCCACATCCCTAGAATTGAGAATAAAACAGCTTCGAGAGCCTTTTTTGAGATTTTTGTTCGAATATTCATTGGAAAATTTTATGCAAAATTAGGGTTATTTAAGCAAATTCCGTAAATTTGCGGTCTTTAAATCATCTAACACCCCCTCTCTATGGCCAATCACGCCTCTGCCATCAAGCGAATTAGACAAACCGCCGTTCGAAGACTGCGTAATCGTTACCAGCTCAAAACCACCAAAACCATGATCAAAAGGCTTAGGACCTTGACCATGGGCGAAGAAGCTCGGCAAATGCTGCCATCGGTCATCTCCCGCATTGACAAATTGGCCAAGAAGCATATTATTCACGCCAATAAAGCCGCGAGGCAGAAGTCCCAATTAGCTCGGAAAGTAGCCTCTTTGGGATAAGTTCTCTCAAATTTCTCGAATAAGTGTTTAAACCCGACTCTACCAAGAGTCGGGTTTTTTTTTGTGGATGATATGCCGACACGAACGCCCACAGGTTCCGAAACTGTTCAAAGCATCCCGGATCAAAGCATCAAAAGCCTGCCTGCTCAGCAACGTCCACGCGAGAAACTGCTACGCCATGGCCGGGAAAATTTGGAGAACCGGGAACTCCTGGCCATCCTGCTTGGAAACGGGACCGCTCACTGTTCGGCGCTTGCATTGGCAGGACAAATCCTGCAGATGTGCCGACATGACCTCAGAACCCTAGCCCAAATGCATGTACAGCAACTCTCCCAGCTCAGCGGTATAGGTCAGGCCAAGGCGATCAAAATTGCAGCGGCCATGGAATTGGGCAGAAGAGTATTCAGCCCCCCTACCGAAGACAAACCAACCATTCGAAGTTCTTCGGACTTGTTCGAATATTGCAAAAGTTTATTTATGAACAAAGGGCATGAAATCTTCGCAGTGGCCCTTTTGAATCAAGCCCATCGCCTTTTGGGGGTAGAGCAAATCAGCGAAGGTGGTATCAGTTTTACGGCGGCCGATCCGCGAATCATCCTCAAACTGGCATTGGATTACCGGGCCAGCAGCCTTATTCTTTTGCACAATCATCCTTCCGGCAATCTGCAACCAAGCGATGCCGATCGAGAACTCACTGCAAAGGTGGAATCTGCGGCAAAACTCCTGGACCTCCGAGTCCTTGACCATCTCATTTTTGCCCAGCATCGTTATTTGAGCTTTGCAGATCAAGGCATAATGCCTTCCGTAAATGGTCGCTCTCAACGTAATTTTACCTAAAGAACCAAACCTTCCAATGAATCGATATTCTATACAATTTTTGGCCATCGCTATTGTAGCGACCCTTTGGTCATTAGCCTCGCCATCGGCCTATGGTCAATTGACCCTGATTACATCGGACACGATGCGTATCAGCGGTTCTGCAACGCAGTTTGAATTGGTGGGCTACGGCCTTATTGCTAATACCGGGGCCACCCCACTGAATATCCGTTGGAAAAGAGTTGGCGTTCAATTGCCTTCAACTTGGACCTGCACTGTTTGCGATCTTAACAATTGCTTTCCACCCTTTGTCGATAGCGCAGACTTTGTGCTGCCGGCACGCGATACGGCCAATTTGGATGGGCACTTCTACCCGAATAATCAAGCGGGTTCAGGGTATCAACGAATTTCACTTCGGAATTTAGCCAATCCTACCGCCACACAGTTCATCACCTACATTGGCAGTACCCTGGGCAGTGGGCAATTCCAATTGACCCACACCGAGCATGAAATCGCCTGGCGACAGTTTGGGCAACAATTATGGATTTCTGTGCCGGACCACCTAATTGGGAACACCATGCAAATCGTGGACATGAGCGGCAAGGTTATGCGGTCCTCTGTTGTGACAGCATCCGTTCAAGCCTATGACCTTCAAGCCCTTCCTGCCGGTGTCTATCTTGCTCAATTGCCGAACGGCCCAAAGCGTACAGGGGTTTATCGCTTTTACGTACAGCCATAATCTTTGATTCCACTGGACGCTGGCATTCTTGCCCCGTCTTGCAGCGATATTGCCTTTAACGAATCGAGAGTCCGACTTCTTCCACAGAGGGTACGGGATTGATGCGCATATGTTGGTGAATTCTGAACCTGTACACCCCTTGCTTGCGGAATCGAAAATCACGCATCATGGTATCGCTTATCGTGTACACATCCCCCATTGCGCTTTGTCCCAACCAGCGTCCCTGCGGATCCGAAAGCATCGTTCTGGTCTGAACGACCATGGAATCGCCCTCAGGTCCGATCAGGTGACAAAGGGTATGCAAATTTCTGTACGGGTAATCGCCTGAATGCCTGAGGCGCAAAAGAATTTGACGCGGTCTTAGGGTATCGGTGTTATGGTAGGGGATGACAACGGCCGTCGAATGGGACCAAGATTGGTTCGCAATAGGCAACATCACCTCCAAATCAGCTTCCGGTTGGCAAGCCACGCCAAGGCCTGAGACCACGAAGAGCAACCACCCTGCCCGGAACATGTTCAATCTCATGAGGGATTGGGAGCAGATGCCTGAGTGCCGGGAGCGGCAGTAGGTTTGTTGCCTTTGTTGAAAGGCTTTTTGCGCTTTTTGCGATTGGAGGATTTACCCGAACGGTCAAAGCGGTTCAATCTCCCACCCTGGGTTACTTCATAATCCGGTTCGGCAGGAAGATCCGGCTTCTCTTCAGTTACCGAAAATCCAGAAAGGGATTCAATAGGAATACCCGCCTTGGATTTTTCTTGCAATTCGGCAACTTGCACTGCAGAAAGGGCCAACACAATTTGATCACCTCCGGCAGCGTCTCCTTTTCGGAGCTGAAACCACATGGTCTTTTTGAAAATATCGGTTTTGATGCAATCGTAGGTTCCTGATTTGGTCGTCAAAAAGCGAACACCTCGGGGAATATCCTTCAGCGCATCCATATAAGAATCCAGCTCGTAATTCAAGCAACATTTGAGGCGGCCGCATTGTCCCGAGAGTTTGGCTTGGTTGATCGAAAGCTGTTGATAACGTGCGGCATTAGAGGAAACCGGTTTAAAATCGGTTAGCCAAGTGCTGCAACATAATTCACGTCCGCATACCCCCAAACCTCCCAACCTAGCCGCTTCTTGGCGCGGGTTGATTTGACGCATCTCCACACGAGCCTGCAGAGTCTCCGCAAGTTTTCGGACCAATTCCCTAAAATCAATTCGCTGTTCAGCGGTATAATAAAGAAAAACCTTGGAGGCGTCGGCTTGAAATTCCGCATCGGTGACCTTCATGTTCAATCGCATATGTTCGACGACATTGCGAGCACGCATGATGACATCCAACTCGCGGGTTCGCAGTCCGTGGAGCCGTTCTCTTTCGGCTTCGTTGGCTTTGCGAAAAATCTTGCGGGTTTCCTGCGCTTCGGCAAGGGCATTGCGCTTTCGCATTTGGAGGCGAACCAACTCACCTTTGAGGGAGACCTGGCCCATATCGTATCCTGTTTTGGCTTCCACAACCACCCATTCGTTGGGGTACAACGGAGTCTTGGATGCGTTCACAAAAAACTCCTTACGGTTGGCCTTAAACCTCACCTCAACCCATTCAGGACCTGAGGCTGTACCGGCTTCCGCAGGCAAATCCGAAAGCCAATCATAGGCGTTGAACCGATTGCAGCCACCGCTTGCACAATGGCCTTGGCTACCACAACCCTGAGGGGTACAAGACCCACCACTGCAAGAACCGCATCCCATTTTGATATTCTTAGTCTACGCCCGAAGATACGGAGAAATCTTAGCGCGTCGGGAATTGAAGCAGGGACCCTTTGGGTAGCCGACGGGCAACCGGCACGGACGCTTTGGCCATGCGCCGTTTTTCGGAACTCAAAGCCTCCTGAAGATCAAAGTATAGGTTATGCAAGACCAAACGGATGTGCCCATTGCGTTCCATGCGGTATGCCGCCTTTTCCAAGGCAGATTGCATAGCTGTTAGCGCCAACGCACTCACAAAGGGCGAAAATTTGTACACAAATTCTTTCTCATCTTCCCGTAGGCTTCGAGGATCACGTTGAATCTCGCGGTATAAATAACATTCCCTCAGAACTTGCAAGCCGTAATCGAGCAGGGACTTCAACGCCTCCCTACCCAATTCGCTGTTTTGGTTCACCCATTTGATGGCTTCCGAGTGCAAGCCCGAATATGCAAGTCGCATGAAGCCAGTCCATCGTACGCTGTTCTCAAAGGGCTCTTCGTTCATCATGCTCATGGCCTTGTGGAAATTCCCTTCACATGCCAAGGCAGCCATGGCGGCTCTTTGTTCCTGAACATCCATTTCCATCAAAGCAAGGCGGATAGCCTCCGAGTCCATAGGCCCGACCCGAATCGTCCGTACACGGGAACGAATGGTCGTCAGAATTTGCTCAGGCTCCGCACTGACCAAAATAAAAACGGTCTGATCAGGTGGCTCTTCCAAAATTTTGAGCAATAAATTCCCTGCATCGCCAAGAAATTCCGCCAGCCATAAGATGGCCACCTTGTACCGACCCTCAAAAGCCGAAAGACCAAGCTTGGACAAAATTTGGTAACACTCAGCCCTGGAAATATTGGCCTGGCGATGATCGGCATTCATCGCCAATCGCCAATCTTCGAGCTCCATATGGGGTTTTTCCAAAAAAGCCCTTCGGAAATCCTGTATCCAATGATCAGTTGTGTTTTTGTCCGAGTCCCCGCCTTGGTTGACCACCGGAAAAACAAAGTGCAAATCCGGATGAACCAATTTGGAAACCTTAAAGCAAGCGGGGCAGGTACCGCAAGCATCGTTGTGCATGGGTTGATGACAAAGCAGAAGCGAGGCATAGGCCAAGGCCAGGGGCAGCTTCCCGCAACCTTCCGGGCCAGAAAGCAACAAGGCATGGGCAATTTTGCCCGAGGCATAGCCTGCCTGCAGCAAGCCTTTGACCCCTTGTTGACCCGGTATATCCTCAAAGCGCATTCTCAAAGTTAAGTTTTGCATTCTACCTTTCACCCCAACTATGGTGATCATCTTGCTCCGACACGCCAAAGCCGTTCAATCAACGGACGATCTCCCCGATTTCGAGAGGCCCCTGCGCCCCAAAGGGATCAAGCAATGCTCCGCTTTGGCCGAGGCCGTCCCTGATGTCCTCGAATTTACCGAAGGTATCCGCCCAAAAATTTGGTGCAGTCCTGCATTCCGTACTCGGCAAACCCTAGCCTACGGTTTGCCTTGGGCGCAAAGGAAGCCCAACATTGCCACCGAAGATCTACCTCGGTACCCGGACTGGTTGTACCTGGCTGAATCTCCACGGTACCAGCTCGAATTCCTCGCCGACGGTAACGATAGTCCCTTGATGATCATTGGGCATAACAATGGAATAAGTGATTGGGCTCATGAGCTCACAGGAGGCAAGGCATCGCCATTGGGTACCTGCCATTTCATCGTTTTGCGGCAAATTGGCGATCAACTTCCTGGATTATTCCAAACCGTCCACCGTTGGGAACCCCCCAAATTCACGGAGTAACATGCGCCATTCCGCCTTTATTTTCAGTTTAGCGGTCTGTGGCACTTCGGTTATCCCAAATGGAATTGCGAATGGAATAGCGGGTACGCTCTCTAATTTCCTAAGGCAGACGACTCCTTCGGATTCCAACCTAATCCAAGACGATTCGGTCCGACAAGGCCATAACAGCTGGTATGATAAACTAACCAACCTCGCTAATTCCAAGGTACTTCCATCCCCGGCATTTGGACGCTCACCCGAAACGGGAATCTTGGTTGGTGGCGGGGTCTTCTATGCAACACAACTCAACCAAGATCCTTTGGCAAGGAAATCGCAAATCAGTGTTGCCGGAGCCTATACCCAACGCAAACAATGGATTTTGACTCAATCGGGCTTGCTTTCGATTGGCAACGATCGTCACATTATTCAATGGAACTTGGGGTGGCGCAATTTCTTTGATCGCTATTACGGCCTTGAAACGGAGGTTAGCCCCGAGCATTTCATACCGTACCGCTTTGAAACCCTCAACCTTCATGCAACCCTGCTCACCCGTATCGCCCACAGTTCCCATTTCATTGGACCGGTTCTGCGCTTCAACAGCATGTACCATACGGCCTGGGAAGAAGATCCAACGACACGGCAATGGCAACGACCCCCCGGCTACGAGGGCCACTCGACCGTCGGATTGGGAGCGCGTTGGGTTCACGATACCCGCCTACAATTGATCAACCCCAGACAAGGACATTGGTACGAGTTTGCCTACCGCATGCACCCACGATGGTCCAACCTTAACCCTGCATACACCCAATGGAACCTCGACCTACGGCGATATCAACCCCTACGCAACCGGGCTAACCCCAAGGGGCCCTTGGACGATGTCGTTTGGGCCCATCGTATTTTTTTGCACAGTGCCGGCCAAGGTGTCTCTTTCAGGGAAATGCCTGCTTTAGGTGGCGATAATTTGTTACGAGGCTATTTCAGAGGTTACGCAAGGGGCCAACGCACGTGGGTTATCGAGAATGAACTTCGAGGAATGTGGGGCAAGCGTCTGGGATGGAACCTTTATTGGGGCGCGGGCCAAAGCGGGAACACTTGGGAATCCGTAGTCGAACGTATGCCTAGACAATCTTTGGGCGGTGGTTTGCGATTCCTGCCCAACCCTTCAGCCGGTACTTTGTTGAGAATCGATTACGCGCGGACCATCGATGGGCAGGTCGGCGTGTATTTTGAAGTCAACGAAGCGTTTTGAACCGAAATTTCTTCCTGAACTTTGCCTCAAACGAATACCATGATTTTTGAACATCAAGGCGTCCTTGTATCCAAAGACCTTTTGGACGAACATTTCGCCTGCTCCTTGGCCCATTGCAAAGGAGCTTGTTGCGAGGAAGGTGATCTCGGCGCTCCACTCGAAGAGGAGGAACTGGGTATTCTCCAAAGGAACCTTGATCAAATACTGCCATACCTACCCCAAGAGGCCGTCGATCAAATCCGAAATCAGGGCTTCTTTGAAAGGGATCCTGATGGCGAGCCGGTTACCCAAACCTTGGGAGGACGGGCCTGTGTTTTTGCCTGCAAAGACGGCTCCGGTCTATGGAAATGCGGGATTGAAGAATCTTGGAAACAAGGGCAATCGGATTTTCGGAAGCCGATTTCATGCCACCTCTATCCTGTTCGCGTTCAGAAATTGAATGCAGGAGAGGCTTTGCAATACCACCGTTGGGACATATGCGCTTCTGCATGCAATCCCCAAGGCGGAGGAAAGATGCCCATCTATCAATTCGTCAAAGACGCCTTAATTAGGCGTTACGGTCAGGCCTGGTACGATGAATTGAATACCCTGGCATCAATCCTTCCAGATCAAGGTTAAATTCCCCTTGAGTTTGTAAAGATTGTTGTCAGCGCCTCTGAACTGCACTTGATAGATGTAAGTGTCTTGCAGAGCTCTTTCCCCGGACTCATCCTGGGTTTCCCCCACATAGCCTTTCCAGCCCAAGTCCCTATTCTTAGTTTCTAAAATAACCTTTCCCCAACGATTAATAATTTTAAGGAAATAACTGCTGTCACCCGCAATGTTATAATTAAAAGCCGGGCGGAATTCGCCGTTGGAGCCTGTAGAGCCACCCAAAATTCCTGTTGGCGCAAAAATCCTGGGTTCCTGCCGTAGGCGAACTTTGTTGGAAGCACTCCGACCCACAAATTCCCAGGGGTTATCCCTCTCAACGGCGACCACATAATAATCAAACAACCCTTCGTCCGTTGGCAAATTGTCAACCCGATCACCGTATTCATACAAAGGCTTCCAAATAGGCAAAATACCTGTTTTACGAAGCGGCAATGCCGTGTAATTCGCTAATCCTCCCGTAAAAACCACGTCACGGTAGACCGTAAAGCTGTCCACAATCCCCCCCCTGTTACGCGCTCTTGGAAGGCTATCATAACTTAGGTAATGCACCAATCGATCCCATAACAAAATATTGGTATAGTTATCCGGTAAACCTGCACGAATCTGTAGGCAGGAAAATTCATTGGAGGTATCCGAAATCAAATAGCAAACGTCATAGACATGTACCTTGTAGGTATATATAACCTCTTGCGGCCTCCTAGCGGAATTGTCCGTGTAGGTGTACAGCCAATAAGCGCCCGCTGATCCTGATGCAGCTGTCGGTGAGGTAAGGGTATCTATAAACCGGTAGTTGCCATTCTCCCCGTCCTTGCGATAAAGCTCCAAACGCCCAATCGAGGCATCTTGCGGAATATTGAACCGAATATTGACTTTGTCAAAGGTAACCGTATCCACAGAGGCTGACTCGATACAGGAAAACAGCGGTTTGGGGACATCGTACAAAGCCGTATCCATATTCGAAAACGACTCATAACCCCTTTGGTTGTGGGCAACCAAAAAGTAACGGTAGGTTTTACCTAATTCAAGAGCCGTATCGATGTCATCATACGAACTCCCGGTGACCGTATCCAAAAGTTGCCACGGGAGGTCAGGATCCTCTCTTCGATAAACCAAATAATAGAGTAAATCATTCCAACCCTCGTATTCGCGCCAAGACAAATTGATTTTGTTTAGGCAAGGATCCGCGACCGCTTCCACATTCACCACCCGATGTTCTCCGGACCTTTCTCCCGGGTTTAAACAGGTATCCAAAGCATTGAGGATGATTGCCTGAAAATTGGGGTCTGATGCACTAAGACCCACAAAACCCTGGAAGGTGGAATCCAACTCCAGGGTGGTGCCGTTTCGATTCGTTAAGGTAGCTAAGGGCAAAGAGCCAGGAACCACTGGGAAAAACCTCAACTCCACAAAATCCCGCAGCGTATCCACTTCCGGATACCAGGCAATTTGCAGGGTATCCCCTATTCCACTGGTATCTACCGAAACATACTTTATCCTCAAAGCATCAGGTAAAATAAAGCGAGCTCCAATCCAGCGACTCCAATAAATCGCTCCAGCAAAGCCTGTGCCGTTATCATAAACACCAACCCGATAATTCAAAGAATCGTTGCAGAATAAAAAGGGCAATGTTGAATCAATTCTTGGAATTCCGCTGACAACCTTGAGTGAATCCCATGCAAAGGCCATTGGCCAGCGCTCTTGAATTTGAGTGGTATCCAACAGGTACTGTCGATTTGCAATTCCCATGGTATCCCAAACAAGCACGCCTCGAAGATTAGGTTTGTCATTGGTGTAGTTTCCTCCCAAGGTTTTGATTACGATACTCTCACTAAAACGAAGATTGATATCACAACCGCTTAGGGTGAGGATCTTGTAGTAATAATTCCTGTCCCTCAACCGCAATGTAGGATCGGTATCCTCAAAGGTATTGGCAAAAGGGTCGGTAATGGAACCGTTTGGAACCGAAATCCAAGGGCCATTGGGGAATTCACTGCGGTAAACTTGATACGAATTAAAGGAGTTTAAACGACGGTTCACCGATTTCGCTTTGAGTTGTGCCGCATTCAAACCTCGCCCGTCTAAAATATTGTTAAGACTATCCAGCGGATCCACCGTGACCGTATCGATTCGCGATTTGAAATACAAACGTACCCGATCATTTTCATCGCCTACCGAGACAGCCACAAACTCGGGCTCAGGCAGTGGCGGCAAATTGCGCATTCGAATATTAAAAATCCTAGGCTGCTTACCAAAAAGCGGGGGAGTGACATCCGCGGCCGTCACCAGAAAGGGAATAAGCCGACTGTGGTTGTAGCAAGCGTTCCGAAAGACTGTATCGCAACGCGAAACCCAGCCTAATCGCAAAGAGGTTGAATTGATCGCGCTGTAACCGTAACCAATACTTATGCCGTTAGGCGCAATTTGGTCGGATGGCAGGTCCGTTCTCCCCGGGGAGAAGGGTATCGTTACGGTAGTGGAAGAAACTGCCGGGCTGGGTGTACCTGTCCCCGACGCCGTAGCCAAGGTCATGAAGGGGCTCTTGATTCCTATCGAAAGATAATTATCAGTGCCTGGGGGCAATCCAAAAGGAACGTCGTCGCCGATCAACAGATTCTGATTGACCGTATCCTCCACATAATATTCACGCAAAAAACGAGTGTTGCTTGCAAAATAAGGAGGCTTTTGATTCTCCAAGAAAGGAGGTATTCGACCACTTGTGGGTCTTTGAATTACATCGGTAACAAATTCTCGGTAAACCTCGGATAACAACGAATTACATCTCCAACTGCGCACGGTAATTCCCCAATGGTACCGCGAGGCGGTTTGTCCCCCAAATCGTATCAACGGCTTGAAGCTAAACTCCCCAGTCAATGGGTTAAGATTGAAAAGCCCTGACGGGCTAACCGATGAATTGAAAGCTGCACTTGCATCGTAGGCCGATGATCGGGGTGCCGCTGTATCGTAAATGGGTCCGCCCAAATGATAACTCACTGAATCATAGAAATTCCCTTCCACCGCAAAATTTGCCACGGTCACGGAATCCGATACAAACGAATTGGGGTTGGCAATGAACATGGCGTTCGGATCGTTGTAAAAAATTGGGGTAGAATCGCAAAGAAATTGAGGACGTAATCCCGCAAAGCCAAACATTTTGACCGCCAAGCGGGCCACCGGCCCCACCGCTCCTGCATTCAAATTGTCCGCTGGATCAATGGTAAACAAACCCCTGGACAAAAGTCCACCAGGGATACCGCCGACCACAGACCTTGCTTCTGAAACGTGCGGTACAAAAAAAGTATAACCGCTGGCGGGAACCGTAACAGGATCCAAATCAATCACTCCTCTAAAGACCATGCGCCATACATTCTTGATCACCGAACCAGGACTGTTGCAGTTACCTGCGGGTATCGGTGTAATCCTGGGAAAAGAGGAGTCGGCAATGCTATAACATTCTACCGGTTGGAATCGAAGCCAACCCTTTTGAATAATGGTATCGGACCACGGGGTTCGGTAGGTTTGATAAAGGACCAGAGAATCCCGAAACGGCCGTACCCTAAGGGTGCCCCCAATGGTTACTGTATCGGGGCAGGTCACATAAACCCCAGCCGTAAATTCAAACTGCCCACTCCCGCCAAGGCAACGGTAGGTAAGATCCCCGCCACGAAAGGCTTGGGCATTACCCCATAATGTGGCCAACATGAACCCAACGAAAGAAAACGCAAATACTGCGATAGTTTTTACTGTATGCCTCATTGCCTAGTTAATAGAATACTCTGGATAGAATTATTTGTTGCGGATCAAAACAACGGAGGAATTAAGATTGTAAACCTTCTCGTCTCTCCCTGTAAAGATGACACGGTACACATAGGTGTCTTGAGGAACAGGATCGCCGTTCATGTTGGTTCCATCCCATGATCCAAAAACATCATTGGTCTCATATTGCAATTGACCCCAACGGTTGTACAATTCTAGTTTGAATTCTTTGTTGGGATCTAAGAAGAAGCCAATAGGCTTGAACAAACCATTGATTCCAGAACCTGGCACAAAGGCTGTTGGTAAGAATAACCTTGGGGGATGAATAATGTTGAAAACATTGGAATAAATTTCCTCTTGGGTAAAATCCTCAAGATTAGGATCAACCTCTAAAGCCTTTACATAGTATTGGTATCTACCCAAAGCCCGGTAGGTGACATCCGCAGGATCTTGGGGAATGGTGTCGACCCATTGCCGTTGCACGGGGCTTGAGATAGTGGCCACAGGAACAAAGGATCTGTTCCGGTTCACCGCTGAATCATCCCTCAACAAAACATATCCGGCAATTCCCTCAGGCCAGGTATGCTCCACCTGCCAACGCAAGGCAGTTCCTGATTTAGGATAAATCCGTGGTTCCACCTCCCCTGTCAAAAAGAGATTGGAGAATATTCCCGAGGTATCAATGCTAATTCCGCAAACATCCTGGACAATCATGCGGTACTGATAGACCTCACGATCCGGTTTAGCAGTCGAATCAACATAATTAATTGTAGGAACGCCGGTACTTAGGTCCAAATCATTAACCCTAAAGGTGTCGATGGTGGAAAAATCGCGGTCAGCAATACGCCTTTGCAATACAAAATATTCCGCAATTTCAACCGGATTGAAAATGTATTTCAAATGCAAATAGCCGCTGGTGGTGTCGATTGAAATACGACGGATATGGTTATAGCGCACCACCGGATTATCCACCGTATCGCATGCTGCTATGGACAGGGAAGTCAAGCCTGACGCGTGGACCGCCTCGATTCGATAACAATAGGTATTTCCGTTGGGGAGATCGGAACGATCAATGTACCGATTCAGGCTATCGTAAGGGGCCGGGGATATGGAGTCAATCAACACAAACCCAGTAGCCGCAGCCGGTTCAGCTCGGTAAATTCGATATTTCAGCAGTCCTGGGTACCAACGGTAATAGTGATTCCATAGCACATGCATCCCCCTTTGGAGGCTGCAATACACGTACTCTGTGTAATTGTACATGGTATTGTGGTAGTTGGAGGTATCGTAAGAGCCCAAGGTAAGCCTGCAAGAATCCTCCCCCGCAACGGTCAACCATACAGGCCTAGCGTAGGGATCGCAGGCCGGATCGTACAGAAGAAACGATGTACTGTCGTACCCCCAATGCTGAGCAATGGAATCCGCCAGGGAGGAACTGGAATCTACCACGTTATAGATGTTATAACCACCAAGCGCCCGCGATGGACCCGCAACCCAATTCATGTGAATTCCAAATTGTCCCGTACCGTTCGGCAAGGTATCCACCGATACCCTTTGGAGGCGAACCGGTTGAATCGGGTTTTGTTGCCTTAATGCTAAATTGGGGGTTGTACTCCAGTAAACCGTCCCGTTGACATCCGGTAAACCTGCCCTGAACAAAATCGTGTCTTGGCAGGGAATGTTGGTGGTCTCGCGGTACACATAAGGCAAATTCCCTGTGGCCTCAAAGGTGTCCACATTTAACCAAACCCCTGGGGCCGTAAAAGTGGATTGCTTTTGGATATAGTAACGAGGCAAACAATTGGCCGGTATGTACGGATTTCTGGTCCGCATGGAATCCCAATTGAAGGTACTTTGTACCGAGAAGATGTTATAAACAACCTCGCCCCGGATCGTCTTGAGGCTGTCGGAAATATATTCGACCGAATCACAACGAGAAACGACCCCAACCCGGTACATGTAGTCGAAGTCGGTTAGGTTGAGGCTAGGGGTAGCATCCACAATTTTGCTGGAATCCACCACCAACAAGGAATCAACTTTCTCCCAATTTCCAGCCAAAGCCCCCGTGTATCGGTCCAAGGCTCTACGGTACAATCGGTAGGCCTTGAAAGAATATTTGCGCCTTGCGACGGACTTGGCTCGTTGATAGGCTGCGGTCTGCGTGCTATAATTCAAGATATCCAAAGGATCGATGGTCACCGTATCAATTAACGCCCCCAGGCTCGAGCCGGAAGGTGGACCACCCAATGGATTATCCCAATAAATAGTCACCGAGTCATTGGTAGGAGAAACGGAAACACCACGCAGTTTAACGGTACCCAATTCACGCACATTCATGAGCTTGTAGGTATAAACCCTGGAGTCTCTACCTTCGATCGGGCAATTGTCATCAAACGCATTGATCTGAAATTTGTTACTCGAATTCTGAACCCCGCATACCCCAAGGCTCTTGGGCAGGTTCGAACAATCCGTAGCCCAAACGAGTTTAACACCGCTTTGCACCAGCCCGGAGAAACCATTCCCCGCCGGTGTTCCGTTCCCGTAATTGATGGTGTTGATGGGAACGGCTGGCGGATTGGGTGGCAACGAATTATCGGTTATACGCTGCAATCGTGCACAGGGTGGCTGGGCACAGTTGTTGAGGGCAGGGAAATTGGTTGCCAACTGACTTCCTCGAACGAAGACATTGACCGTTTGTTGGATCGGTACCCAAGTGGATGGATTGTTGGGATTTCCAGAAAGGGACGGAAAAGGATCGGCTACATTGATGAAGCTTTCGATAGTATCCCCCGCATAGAATGTCCCCTCGAATGTGGGAATCCCGCTAATGGCAGGAAACGGTGATTCGATAATCGGAGGTCGCTGACTGAAAATACCCCCCAAAGGACCGCTTGGGTTAAAGACCGGTGGAGAAACGGGGGGATTGGGCAGAATCTTCAGGCTGAAGTCCCTATAAACCTCGGCGATCTTCTGCCCGCAGCGGTACGCCGATACCTTGATAATGGTGACAAACGTACCTTGTGTTGTAGGCTTGTACACAATTTCTCCGGTGGTCAAATTAATCGGGAAATTTGTGGCACTCACCAAAGGCGGTCCGAGCAAACCAGGCAAGGGATTACCCTGACTGTATCCGTTGTTATAGGAATAGGGTGCGGTAGGTGAGGTACCCAACGGAAAATCGATGCCAAATGAAGTGCTGTCAAGGTCTGCATCAAAGGCCAGCGACTGCAAATAAATAGTATCGATTGGGTTAAGGGTCGAAAAGGCCGTGGGGTCCGTCGCGAATTCAGGAGATTTGTCGCAAAGCTGAGCAGGGGTAAGCGTAACATTGGTTATTGGATCGCGGTATGGGAACATTTTGACCACCAACGTCTGGCTACCGTTGGACGCGGTGCTGTTGTTGATTTCTGGTCGGCAACACGGTATCCCGTTTCCGGTTTGGGTGGTATGAAAGGTATATCCAGCAGGAGGTGCGGGGCCAAGAGCGGAAAGGTCCACAATCCCTCTGAAAATATATCGGGCTACCGAGCCTTGATTCTGATTGGAGGCATTGGCAGGGGGGTTGCAACTTAGGTAATTGTTCCCTGGACATCGGGGGGAGATATCTTCCGGAGAACCCGGCAAAATTGGTAAATTGGTTGTCCCATGAGGTCCCTGCAGGGCCAAGGCCGTTTGAGACCATGGAATACCAGCGCAGTCACGGTAAACTTTGATGGTGAATTCAAAGAGACCGCCCCCCAAACATTTGTAAGAAATTTCACCACCTAGAATGTGAGAGGCCTGGACATCGGGTACCGCTAACCAAGTAAGTGTCAGTAGCAACGCCGAAATCAACCAACCCTTAAAATTCGACATCATAAGAAATTTTATTAAAGGCTCAAAATACAAAAGAAAGAAGGCCCGCGGAATCGGGCATACCGAATTTAGTCCGTTTTAATGCCCATAGTGTTTGGGTTATCCTTCGACCTTTTCCATCCACCGGGAATATTCCACGTATCGCAAGGCTGTTTGTTGCATGGACAACAATTGTTCCGGACTTACCTTTTTGACGGCCTTTGCGGGAATTCCCGCATAGATATATCCGGGTTCACAACGAAAGTTCTCAAGGACAACCGCTCCAGCGGCCACGATGCAGCCCTTTTCCACCACGGCATGATCCATCACGATGGCACCCATGCCGATCAAAACATCATCCTCGATGGTGCAACCGTGCACAATGGCACGGTGGCCGATACTGACCCCGGAGCCTATCTGGGTGGCCGCCTTGCGGTAGGTGCAATGAACTACCGCACCGTCTTGGATATTGGTGCGGTCACCGATCCTTATGGAGTGAACATCCCCGCGAATCACGGCCTGAAACCACACCGTGCAAGCATCCCCCAAGATGACATCTCCCGTCAGGGTTGCGTTGGGGGCGATGAAGCAATCCTTACCCCAGGTTGGACGCAGTCCATTTACCGAAACGATGAGGGGCGATTGCCCGGAGGCAGGTACAGCAAATTGGCTCATGGTGATACGATTGAAACAATCATGTACAATTTCGGAAATAAAGTTGATCAACAAAGAAAGGACACAAGGTCTTGAGCCCGAAATTTAAAGCATGGATTCTTCGTTGACATTGCCCACCTACACACGTTCTGAATTGGCCCTGCGAAACGGGCAAGACCGTCCTGAAATCTGGATCGCCTGGGAAGGGAAAATCTTCGATGTCACCGAGAGCCGCCTCTGGAGGAACGGCAAGCATTATGAACATTGGGCCGGGCAAGATCTGACCGAAGAACTGGCCGACAGCCCTCATGGTCGTCGAGTTTTTGACGGGCGCGTACCGATTGGAATTTTGGAAAAAAAAGAGAGCTGCTGACCCCATAGGGTCTGCTAATCAGCTGATATTCTGGGATATTTTGGTGATGGTTTAGGAGGCCACCAAGGCTTCCATATCCGCATCCACGAGAATACGGCCGCAATGCTCGCACACGGTGATCTTTTTGCGGAGGCGGATATCCATCTGACGTTGGGGTGGAATATGATTGAAACAACCACCGCAAGCATCTCGTTGAACACTCACGACGGCCAAGCCGTTCCGGGCATTTCTACGAATACGTTGGTAAGCCGAAAGCAACCTCGTTTCAATTTTCTTGGTCGCTTTTTCCGCCTCTTTGTGGAGGTTTTTTTCTTCTTCTTCGGTCTCGGCAATGATGCTGCCCAATTCTGTTCGCTTGAGTTCCAAATCATTTCTTCGGCCATCCAGCTGTTGGGTCAAATTCTGCAAATCCAAAGCACGGGCATCCACTTGATGCTCGAATTCTTTGATTTTTTTCTCGACAATCTGTATTTCGAGGGATTGAATCTCGATTTCCTTGCTTAGTGCATCAAATTCTCGGCTGTTTTTGACCCCCATGATTTGGGTTTCATAGCGATTCTTGTGCTTTTTGGCTTCTTCGAGGCCAGCCTTTTTCTCCTCAATTAATTGCTTGATTTGCTCAATTTCTTCATTTTGACGCTCCAACCTGGTCTCCATTCCGGCGACCTCGTCCTCTAAATCTTGTACTTCCATTGGCAGTTCCCCCCGGTAGGTCCGAAGGCGATCGATTTCGGACTCAATGTTCTGAAGCTTGAACAGGTTGATAAGTTTGGTTTCGACGCTATGATCCATAATTTTCGTTTCGTAAAGAGAAATATTGAGCTGGGTTCTGCAAACTGTTAGTTTGAAGGACGGCAAAGGTACTGAAAAAGGGTTGAATTATGGCTTGAATCCGTTTGATGGCAGGAATTTCTGTTTCGGCATGGCCGGCCTCAATGAGCAGCATTTCATCCCCGGCATCCAAAAAATGATGGTGCTTGATTTCGGAGGTAATGAAAGCTTGCGCCCCGGCGCTTTTGGCTTTGGGCCATAAATCAGCGCCAGCGCCCCCGCAATACGCAATTCGACCTATGTTTCGGGGAGATATTGTTGAATTTGCAACTAGATTGGAATGGCGCAACGGGCAACCTAAGGTCTTGCCTACCAGAGCCAGGAAATCCTGGGCCTGCATGGTCTGGGGCAGATCCCCTACCACTCCTAATCCAAACGAAGGCGCCGATTGCTCCAAGGAAATTAGTTGATAGGCTACTTCTTCGTAGGGGTGAGCCCGCTTCATGGCTTCCACCACCCTTTGCACTTTCCAAGACTCCAAAACCACCTCCATACGAATTTCTTCCACCGTTTCTCTTTGATTCATTGAGCCCAAAACAGGGTTAGCCCCCTCCAACGGGATAAAGGTGCCCGTGCCTTGCACTCCAAAACTGGCTTCCCCGTAATTCCCCAAGACCCCTGCTCCAGCCTCAAAAAGGGCAGAGCGAACGAATTCGGCATGCGCTAAAGGTACATAGACGACCAATTGCCTCAAAGGGGCCTTCAAGGGTTCCAAGGCTTGCCGATTCACCAAACCCCAAGCATCGGCCACAACCCCGTTCACCCCAGTAGGCATGGCATCCAAATTGGTATGGGCCGCGTAAGCACAAAGACCTTTTTCAAGCAACAGGTGGACTAAACGCTCCACACGGGTTCCCTCCCCCAACCTGTGCAATGGATGAAAAAGCAAGGGGTGATGGGTCACCAACAAGTTGCAGCCCCTTTGTTCGGCCTCATCAATCATGGCCTCGTTCACATCCAGGCCCACCATGATCCCTAGAAGTTCTCTGCTCGTACGGCCGCATTGAAAACCGCATGCATCATAGGCTTGCTGCATTCCCAGAGGGAAGGCTCGATCAAGAATTTGAACGGCGTCGGCAATTTGCATCGTTTAGCGTTAGAGTGTTTAGCCTTAGAGTGTTTAGCCTTAGGATTAGATTTCAAGTGAACCCCGTATAAAGTCCATCAAGCCAAACAATCAAAAATAAACCAACCCCTTACTTTTGCGAAAAGAAATCGTTTCGACTGAAACCACCCCTTGAAATTACCATCTCTCTCTCGTATTCCGGATCAAGTCTGGCTCAGGCCCTTCTTATGGCCCTTATCCCAAGGGTACGGGCTCGTTACTTTTTTGAGAAACCTGGCCTACGATCGTGGTTGGCTGAAATCCCATGTCCCGGACCTCCCCTTGGTTTGTATCGGAAATATCAATGCAGGGGGCTCGGGCAAAACCCCGCATACCGAACTCGTTGCGGCTTATCTCTATGAGGTCCTTGGTCCTGTCGCCATCCTGTCCAGAGGTTACGGAAGGCAAAGCCGCGGTTTCCATTTGGCGAGTCCCACCGACGGCCCGGACATCTTGGGCGATGAAGCCCATATGCTGCACGCCAAATTACCCTTCATCCCCTTGGCGGTCTGCGAAGATCGTTTGAAGGGGATCGAACAATTGCAGGCGGCCCATCCCGAAATCAAGGCGGTGATCATGGATGACGGATTTCAACACCGCAGGGTACGGCCCCATTGGAATATTGTGTTGAGCGATTACGGCAAACCTTTCTTTGACGATGCCTTGCTACCGCTGGGGGGATTGCGCGAATACCAAAGCGCCTACCGTCGAGCGGATATGATCATTTTCACCAAATGCCCTCCTTCGATTCGGCTCTACGACCGAAAATATTATGGGGGACGTATTGCGGATTTCCCTGCAGAACGGATTCTCTACTCCTCATTGATCCATTTGGACCCCATTTTCATGGAACCCTTTGAGCAAGACCTACTGAAACCGGAGGGCCATTATTTGTTGGTTACAGGAATTGCGAACACAGATTTATTATGCGAACACCTGAACAACAGCGGGTTGATCTATAAACATCTCGCCTACCCTGATCATGTGGACTATAGCCAAGAGGTTTTGACCGAAATCCAAGTCGCTTTTGCCAATTTGCATAGCCCCATCAAGGCAATATTGACCACCGAGAAAGATTTTGTGAAACTGGCCTCGAATCCCATGTTTTTTATACAGAACCGGATGCCATTGGCCTATATACCCATCGAAATTGATTTCCAAGAGCGCGATCGCAAACAACTGCAGGTGCATTTGAACAATTTTGCCGAGAAATGCCGAGAACGATACTGATTATCAGCAGATTCATTGCCCAAAGGGCTTGGCTCATGGCAGGGGTTACCCTCTTGGAGCTCTCCGATTCCTCAGCTCAATCCTTATCAGCCACCGCATCAACTCCGCGAATAACTTGGTCCGCCCAAGAGTTGACGGGCTTTATGATGGACAGCAGCCTATTCCACAAGTGGATACGTGATCTTGACACCTTGGATCGCGATACCTCCGCGATTTTTGCCAAAATGGTGCAACCAAGCATTGCCAACGGAGGCCAAGAGATCAATACCGGCGGGGTAGGCTATCCTGCCTATGCCTTATGGTGGAATCCCACGAACAGGCTTTCCTCAATGAACCATCACGGAATTTTCAGCGGCTCCATGCATCCACGTCATGCCTACTATTTTCCAAAAATTCCGCTGACCCGCGTTGAGTTTCAAGCAGGAGGTAACAATTTACAAATCCTTCAACTGAACCATCACCAGCAGATTGGGCCTACCCTCAGCGCTGGCATACAATTTCGGAGCATTACCCACGACGGATTCCTTCAACGATCAGGGTCCAATTTCCGAAACTCCGACCTGTACCTGGTCGGTAGCCTTCGACCAGGCCGACATTTCATGACGGCTACCTACCAGGCTTTATCGGCGGAACTCAGCGAAAATGGAGGGATCGCTTCCCCCGGTCTTCCGTCCGCTTCCGGTTACAACCCATTGAATTTGAACATTCAACTTCGCAATGCGAATTCCATGCACCAAGAGGAATGCTGGAGCCTCGAAAATCGCTGGTCATGGCGGGCTCATCAGCCCCAAGCCCCGCGCTTGGTGCACCTTCTGCGCAAGGAAACACAACGCTGGAAATTTGCCGATGAGGCTATCGCCAACAATTTGGCTTTTTATCCAAGTGCGTCCGACCTCAAGGATAGCAGCTCCGCCAAAGACAGCCTTAGGCAATCCACCTGGACCCATCGATTGGGGATGGAGCACCAATTCTCCTCGGGGCATTTGTTGCAATACGGATTGGAATTATCGCACCTAAATTATTACAGTGGATTAACCCACCCCGCTGCGAATCTTGAACCTAGCAACGCCCTTCGTTCCGATTTCGGATGGTTGGCCTATGGTCGATGGGAATCTCAACGTCAAGGCCTGTGGGTGGATTGGCGTCAGGGTTTCTACCATAGCTATTTGCCGCTGATGAGCGCTTTGAAAATAGGCTGGCAAGCGAGCGTATCCCCCGAGGGGCTGGACAGCGCTGATGCACGAAACAAGACTATCCCCAAACGATTCCTGAACAGGGTCACCTTGGAAGCCTTTGTGGATCCACCAACCTATGCCCAACGATGGATGATCACCAATTCTACGGACTGGAACTTACCGGAATTGCAAGCCGCACAAGGAATTATACTCAGCTCCGAAGGGGGACAACCGGGCCAGGCTTTAGGGCATTGGACACTTCGGGTGGGGTTGATGCGTAACTTAATTGGTCTGGGTATTGTAACAACAGACAGCATATCCTTGCAATTCGGCTCCGGGATACGCAGCCTCCTGATGTCCAACAACCGAGAGGCCGTCGCCTACTTGGGCCTGCGTGCCAAGGGCAGGGTGCAGACCGGCTCCTTGGGGCAAATCCAATGGTCCTGGAATTACCATCATTTGTGGCAATGGTCCAACAACCCCACCTGGGTTCCGTTGCCACTATGGTCTTGTGATGATTGGCTTTATATTCAACGACGTACTTTGGCAGGATGGACGTGGTTGGCGGGCCTTGCCCTTCGTTACCAAACCCCCTTTGTGGCGCCGCATTACCGTCCCGAATTGGGCATGTGGACATTGGCGATGCCAACATGGGAAGGTAACCAGGTGAATACTGTGAGCGGGAATTATCCATGGATTGACCTCCTTGCAGGGATCAGGGTGCAGAAAACCTTGCTCTATGTTCGCTGGGAACATGCCAACATGGGTTGGCCCGCCCAAATTGGTCAATGGGTCCCCGGTTATCCGTTGGGGGACCGAAGACTGCGTTTCGGTTTGGATTGGAAATTCCTGGATTGAAATGCCTTCAAGAGACAAGGCTTAGGTTTTCTGTTTCTTTTTCTTGGCGGCAGGAAAAAGAATATTGTTAAGGATGAGTCGGTATCCCGGGGAATTGGGATGCATGCTCAATTCGGTGGGAGGCTCGCCGACCAGATGTTGGTAATCTTCCGGGTCATGCCCCCCGTAAAAGGTCCACGTGCCTTTACCGAAATTACCGTGAATATAGCGAGCCTCGTGCAGGCTCTTGGTTTCGCCCATGATGAGGACCTCCGGTTTGATCAAATCCTTGTTGAAAGCGGTGGTTTGCCCCATGAATCCTTTGATCACCTGCTGATGGTTTTGGCATAGCATCGTGGGCACCACGTCCCATTTGGCCGAAAAATCAAAGAGGGCAAAGAAATCTTCGTTTTCGGCCATGGGGCCTCTGGTATTGGTCACATCGATATCCGAAAATTCGTACTCCAAAGGATTGGGAGTTAAGGTAAAATCCTTGAAAGCAAAACATTGATCGTAATCCAGGCGGGATGAGGCCGAAGGGGCTGCGGGATCTCCGTCGTACATGGACTCGCAGATGTCCACCCCTATGGCAGAAAGGGCGATATCGTAGGAATCCGTTGCCGAACACATGGCAAACAAAAAGCCTCCCCCAGCCACAAATTCTCGAATTCGCTGAGCAACCGAAGACTTCAACTGGGATACCTTGGTGAATCCCCTGCTCAAGGCGGTTCGTTCGGCCTCTGCAACTTCAGCCTGGTACCATGCCGCGTTTCGGTACGCAAAATAAAATCGCCCAAATTGCCCGGTGAAGTCTTCATGGTGAAGATGCAGCCAATCGTACATCGGCAATTTGCCATCAAGGACCTCCGGATCGTAAACCTTGTCGTAGGGTATCTCCGCATACGTCAAAGCCATGGTCACGGCATCATCCCAAGGCTGTTTAGTAGGCGGGGTGTACACCGCAATGCGCGGAGCCTTCTCCAACTTGACCAATTCCATATTGACCGCCGGATCCTGAATTTCCGCAAGAATCCCTGCATAGGTGTTCTCAGCAATGACCTCGTAACTAATTCCACGCAATCTGCATTCCGCCTCTAAACCCATTTGGTGGGCCATTGCGAAACTCCCACCCCTGTAGTTCAAGAGCCACTGGGACTCTATACCCTTGCTGATGGCCCAATAGGCGACTCCGTACGATTTGAGGTGGTCCTTCTGTCCTTGAT
>VGFN01000001.1 GCA_016868875.1 Bacteroidota bacterium | reverse complement strand
GAATTTGGCAGGAGAAGAAAGGGAAATGCTTGAACTATTACTCAAGCGTATATACAGTAATATCCTGTAATTAAGGAATTACCAATAATCTTTTGGAGTAGTTTCCGTATTGGGCTTCCAATTGGACCTGGTAACAACCGGGGGCTAAAAGCAAAGGAAGATTCTCGATTTGAGAGCCTGGATTGCTTAGGTCCAAAGTGATTTTGCCATGCATATCCGTAAAGGAAATTCTGCTGCAAGGATCCAAGGGGTGTAATCCCAGATAAAGCGTATTTTGACAGGGATTGGGGTAAAGAACCACATCCCCCGGATCGGTCAAAGGCGGCGGCGGCGGGGGCTTGGGCGCCCGGTATCGGTCCCTGTAACGGACCTCTTGAACGGTAGGTGGAAAGAAAAGGACCCCTCTTTCGATAATTTGCAGAACGGGTCCTCGATTCCCGCCCTCGTTGGTGTACCAAGAGGTTTCAATTTCATTGCGCGCGGGTAGCCCAATCGGTGCAGAACCGCTGATGGCGATGCTGTCTTGAATGCTGGTTCTGCTGCGCACCCTCAAGCAATTGAAGGTGCCGTAGGGTGTTGTCAGGGTACCCCAGGCATCCGCATGGCTAATGCGTCGTCCACTCCTGGATATTTGAGCCAGGGTAGGGACATTGATTTCAAAGGCAAAAGTGCTGGTATCCCTTTCGTTGTATCGAAGGGGAAAATTCAAAATCTCATCGGCATCGCTGTAAAAAATCGGTAGCGGCAAACCGAACAAGCCTATGCCTTGAGCAGTCTTGGCCCATCGGTTATTGTTCAAGTTATAAAACTCATAGAGGTTGGTCAGAGGTAAATTCAAGGAATCCAAGCCCGGGATAGGCAATTGAGCGGGCAGTCCCAAAAATTCAAAAAGACTGCTGCTATCGGCGATTTTGCGGCCATAATTACCAAAAAGCAGGAAATAGGGCGTTTGGGTTGCGTTTTGGTAGAGGTCCACTTTGCTTTGTTCGGAGAGCAAGGCAGGCCCTGGATTCCAGGTTCGTGCAGGCCCACTTTGGGTCAACAAGGGGGCAAAGGTGAGCGGGTTGGGGGCGAGGTAGTATCGAAGGCTATCACCGGCCACCGGGGCGCAGGTTCGGGTGAGGTCGGGAGATATTTGGGCCTGGACTTTGGCAATCAAAATCAACAGGATGAAGCTTAGCAAAGTGATACGCCATTTCATTGGTCAAGTATAATTTCCAAACAGGTTATTCCAAGGCCTGCTTGGCATTTACTTTGACGCTTTGGTGCAATGAAAGCAATTCTGGTCGTCGTGGGTGACGAAATTTTGTTGGGGCAGGTGGTGGACACCAACGCGTCGTACCTGGGTCAAGCCTTTGCCGCTGCGGGTCTGGAGCTGGTCAGTAAATGGACCGTGAGGGATCGTGAAGATGAAATGTTGGAAGCGCTCAAACTCGCTATGGCCAAGGCTGATTTGGTAGTATTCAGTGGGGGACTGGGTCCTACTTCGGATGATTTAACCAAGCCCTTGTTAACCCAAGCCATGGGCGGTCGCTTGGTCCGTAATCTCGAGGTCCAAAAGGCCATTCAGGCCTGGTTTGAAACCAGGGGCAGGGAACCTGGCCTCATGAACCTGGCCCAAGCCGATTTGCCCGACAATTGTACCCTGCTTCATAACCCTTTGGGGACCGCCCAAGGCATGTTATGGTTGCAGCATGGGATCTATGTGGCTGCCTTGCCCGGGGTTCCTTACGAGTTCAAGCATCTTGTGGACCAAGAGCTTATCCCTCACCTGAAAACAACAGGATTGTTGCGGCCCATGGTTCATCATACCCTGATGGTAGCCGGTTTGGTCGAATCCTCTATCGCCCGTATTCTGAAGAATTGGGAAAGCCAATGGAGGCCCGAAGGGATACGGTTGGCTTATTTGCCAAGACCAGGCTTGGTTCGTTTGAGGCTCAGTATGTACGCCCACGAATCCAAGGAGGGCTCTGGAACAACCCTTGCTGGGATGCAAGACCGTGTTCAGGTCGCCGCGCAAGCAATCAAGGGGCTTCTTGAAGGTTATGTTTATGGCGAAAATGAACTTTCACTGGAAGAGTGTATTGCTTTGATTTTAAGAGTTAAAGGTCATAAAATTTTTCTTGCAGAAAGTTGTACGGGAGGGGCCTTGAGTGCAAGATTGGTTAGAGTACCCGGTGCTTCGGAGGTTGTGGTGGGCGGATTGGTTGCCTACAGCAATGAGCTCAAAGTCGAAGAATTGGGAGTTGACCGTGAATTGATTTTAGAACATGGAGCAGTGTCCACCGAGGTTGTAGGCGCTATGGCGTATGGGGCAGCCTTGCGTTACCATACCGATTATTCGGTGGCCATTAGTGGTATTGCAGGTCCATCGGGTGGAACTGTTGACAAACCGGTGGGTTCGGTTTGCTTTGGGATCCATGGTCCGGAAGGGACCTATACCTATCGTCGTTCTTTGGGTGAAGGTCGTGAATTGGTCATTGAACGTGCCGTAATGACGGCCATGTTCCTCTTGTGGAGGGTGTTGATTGGTCAACCCGTGCAGGATTCCTGAGCTGCGTTCAAGAGTCTGAAGAAGCCCTTTTGAAGGGTTTATCCTTAATTTTGAGGCATGGCAAGATTTGAACTGATTATGCCCAAAATGGGTGAGAGCATCACGGAGGCAACTGTCCTGAAATGGCTTAAGCAAGATGGGGACAGGGTGGCCAAAGACGAAGCCGTCTTGGAAATTGCTACAGACAAGGTAGATTCCGAAGTTCCTACCCCGGTGGGCGGTACCTTGGTTCAAATGCTCCATGCCGAAGGAAGCGTTGTCAAGGTTGGCGCTGTGCTGGCCATCTTGGAAACCCAAGAACAAGGCGTTCCTGATAAAATTACCGCCCCAAACCAGCCAATATCCCTAGTCCCGAATAGTCTTCCTTTGAATGAAATCCAGAGCCTAGAACAAACGCATCGTGCGTTGAGTCCGGTTTCGGTGACGACGCCTTTGAGTACGCCTTCGGCCACTACAGGCCGTTTTTATTCTCCTTTGGTCTTGAACATTGCTAATCAGGAGCATATCCCCATGTCCGAATTGGAAAAAATTCCAGGAACAGGTGAGGGTGGCCGCCTAACCAAAAAGGATTTATTAAGCTATTTGGCCGGCGGCAGAGTTCTGGGACATACCAATTTAGAACCGGTTACCCATACCTCTGCATCAACATCCACAAGCACAAATTCTGCGCAAGCTTCAAGGGAGCCTACCGAGATGATTCAGGCCTCGAGTGAGCCTGCTGTGATGGTTCATCGTTCAAACTCATCGGCGGATGATAGCCTTGCATCGATGCACGGGGTGGTCACCTCAGGCTCCGTGGAGATTATCGAAATGGACCGTATGCGGAAGTTGATTGCGGATAATATGATAGCCTCCAAGCGTATATCTGCGCACGTGACTTCGTTTGTGGAGGCCGATGTGACCAACTTGCATTATTGGCGCGAAGAGCACAAAGGGGAGTTTGAGAAGCGCTACAATGAGAAACTCACTTTCACGCCCATGTTCATGGAGGCTGTGGTCAAGTCGATTCAGGATTTCCCAATGATCAATGTTTCGGTGGACGGCACCCGTATCCTCAAGCACAAAGAAATCCATATCGGGATGGCAGCAGCATTGCCCAGTGGAAATTTAATTGTTCCCGTCATTCAGAATGCAGATCAACTCAACCTCGTTGGAATTACCAAGCGTGTGAATGATTTGGCAAATCGCGCCAGAATGGGTAAGCTTCGCCCCGAAGAAATTCAGGGGGGAACCTTTACCTTGTCCAATGTGGGAACCTTCGGGAATGTTATGGGAACGCCCATCATTGCCCAACCTCAGGTCGCCATCCTCGCTGTAGGGGCCATTCGCAAGAGGCCTGCGGTTATTGAAACTCCACAAGGAGATTTCATCGGAATACGTTACATGATGTTTCTATCCCATTCGTACGACCATCGGGTTGTGGATGGGGCTCTCGGCGGGATGTTCGTGAAGCGTGTTGCGGAATATCTCGAGGGATGGGATTCCTCCAGAGGAGTTTAATCCCTAAGCGGGTTGTTCTGTTTGGAACAGTCAGTACAATGGCCTGTGACCTCGGTTTGCCACGCTAGCACTTTGAAGCCTTTGGGTGTTTTGGGCAGTGGCGGGGATTCCTTCGATTCCAAGCAAAGGATTTTGTGGCAAATCAGGCAATGAAAATGCAGATGTTGATGCCGGTGATCCCCGGATTCGCAATGCTCGGGGCATATCGCATAACTAACCGATTGATTGGAAACCACGACCTCGTGGATTAATCCTCCCTCCATGAGGGTTCGAAGATTTCGGTAAAGGGTAACCCGATCCGCGGATGGACCTAAGCGGCCCAGGATTTCGGCCTGGTTCAAGGCACTGTTTGAATCCGATAGGATGCGAAGCAGGTCTTTGCGAAAGGGAGTGACCCGCAAAGAACGGCTGCCCAACAAGGCCTGAACCTTATCGACCTTGGCGCTCTTGATCGATGTCTTTGTAGGCACCTTGGGTTGCGAAATAAGCCATTGCCGCGATTAAACCACACAGGAGCAGCATGTCGGTATATCCTAATCGGCTAGGTGCCATGATGCAGGATGCTACGATATACCCTGTCCAAAGCAGGGTAAGCATTGTAAAGACAACCGATAATTTGAAGTGCATAACCTTATTTTGATTCAAAATTAAGGGCAAAGAAGGCCAAATAGAACAAGGGGGTCCTTAGAAGGGATAGGCGTTCTTTTCCAAAATATGGCCGGCGACCAAACGTCGTAGGGATTTGATATTGCAGGTCGCGGTTTTGGTGAAACGCCGTAGGCCCATGAGCATCATGCGCTGCTCGTCATTCTCGGGCAGGGCCAGGATGACTTCTTTGCCGGCTTTCATGCATTGCTCAGCGGCATGGTAGGCTTGGAGTTTGATCAAGGCGGAACGAATTTCACGCTCTTTGGGATCGAAGCTCTTTTCAAGTTTAAGGGTTTTGAGCAAGGCGGATTCCAGGACATAAACCTCCATGGCCATATCCGCCATACGCATCAGGGCCTCTTGTTCCTCGGCCAAAGCCGTACCGTAATGCTGTACGGCAGCTCCAGCGACCAGCAGTCCGGCTTTTTTGAGTTGCTTGAGCACCTTGGCTTCGGGAGCCAAGTAATCGGTGGGCTCTTCAACGCCAAAGTCCGAAATCTCCATGAGTTCACCGGCAACTTTACGGGCAGGACCCAAAAGATCTACATGGCCTTTGAGGGCTTTTCGTAACATCATATCGACAATGAGCATGCGATTGATTTCGTTGGTGCCCTCGTAGATTCTGGATATTCGGGCATCCCGATAGGCAGCCTCCATGGGCGCATCGGCCGAGTAGCCCATGCCTCCATAGATCTGAACACCTTCGTCCGCCACCATGGCCATCACCTCGGATCCGTAAACCTTGAGAATGGCGCATTCCACCGCAAATTCTTCGAGGCCTTTAAGTTTGGCTTCGGCTTCGGCTTTGCCTTCCGCCATAAGGGCATTTTGGAGTTTTTCGATTGCATCCCCTGCCCGGTACAAGGCAGCATCGGTCGCATAAACCAGTGCGGAACAACGGGCTATTTTTTCTTGGATGGCGCCGAAAGCACCAATAGGCTTGCCAAATTGATGCCGCTCATTCGCATAGCGACTCATCAAGCCAATCACCTTGAAGGCAGCACCGTTGGTGGCGGCCGCTAATTTGATACGCCCAGCATTCAGCACATTGACGGCGATTTTGAAACCGTCCCCACGCTGCCCCAACATGGAATCCACAGGGACTTGGACTTTATCGTAAAAAACCTGACGGGTTGATGAGGATTTGATGCCCATTTTGTGTTCCTCGGCATTCATCGTCAAGCCCTGCACATCATCCCGGTGAAAGACTAAACAGGATATGTTTTTGTCGTTTTCGATACGGGCAAAAACAATAAAGACCTGTGCAAATCCGGCATTCGAAATCCATATTTTTTGGCCCGTGATTTCGTAATATTGTCCATCCGCCGTAAGTACGGCCGTCGTTTTTCCAGAATTGGCGTCGGAACCCGCACCCGGCTCGGTGAGGTTGTAACACGAGATCCATTCCCCCGATGCAATCTTTCTCAAAAATCGTTCTTTGATGGCTGCTGATCCGTAATACTGGATGGGTAAGGTCCCTATACCGGTATGGGCACCAAATGCGGTCGCCAAGGACCCGGTCATGCTGGAAATTTCTTCGCAAATCAGCATGGACACATTAAATCCCATGCCCAAGCCGCCGTAGGCCTCGGGCACCGAAAGGCCTAGTAGACCCAATTGGCCGGCTTTGCGCATAAGGTCTTCGACCAAAGGGTAATCGCCCTGTTCGAAACGGTGCAAATGTGGCTCAACTTCGGTTTTCATAAAGTCGGTAGCGGCCTGAAACATCATTTTTTGTTCCTCGCCAAAATCTTCGCGTACAAAAATTTCATCGGGAACAGGATCGTAGACGAGAAAGTGTCCACCGCGACGGTACGATTTGGAATCCATAACAATAGGTTTTAGGAAGAAAAGGTTTCAAAAATCCCTGCAACCCCTTGTCCACCACCAACACAGGCGGTGACCATGCCGTAACGTTGTCCTCGTTGACGCATTTCGTGGAGGAGTTGCAAGCTAAGTTTGGCGCCGGAGCAACCCAAAGGATGGCCCAGCGCTATGGCGCCACCGTTGAGATTGACACGCTCGGGGTTTAGGTCCAGTTGACGAATGACGGCCAGGGATTGGGCCGCAAAGGCTTCGTTGAGTTCGATTTGATCCAGGTCTTGGAGACGTAGGCCGGCCTTAGCCAAAGCCAAAGGAACCGCCGCCACCGGTCCAATACCCATCATACGGGGTTCTACACCCCTAGTTGCATAGGACAGCATGCGTCCTAACGGCTCTACTCCCAATTCACGCACCATTTTTTCGGAGGCGACCAGGACAAAAGCGGCTCCATCGGAAGTTTGGGATGAATTCCCGGCGGTGACGGTACCCCCTTGGGCAAAGACGGGTTTGAGTTTGCCCAAGGCCTCCAACGAAGTATCCCGGCGGGGTCCTTCATCGGTATCGATGGTGTGGCTTCGTTTTTGTTTTTTCATCCGCTCATCCACATAAACCTCATCCACCACCACCGGGGCAATTTGAGCTTTGAATCGGCCGTTATCCAAAGCCGCAATCGCTTTAGTATGGGATGCCAAGGCAAAGGCATCCTGGTCATCCCTGGAAATTTGGTATTCGCGGGCCACCATTTCGGCGGTCAGGCCCATGGAAGTATAATAATCTCCGTGGGTGCTGGCGATGGAATAGTTCAGCGCTGTTTTCCAACCCATGACCGGTACCATGGACATGGACTCGGTTCCGCCGGCCAAAATCAAATCGGCCATCCCGCTTTGAATTCGTTGGGCGGCAATGGCAATGCTTTCAAGACCTGAACCGCAGTAACGGTTAACGACCATACCGGGTACTTCCTTGGGCAGGGCCAGCAACGAAACGATGCGCCCCATTTGCATGCCTTGTTCGGCTTCAGGCACGGCATTTCCGACGATTAATTCATCGATGCGGTGGGGATCCAATTGAGGCAAAGTGGCCAGGACCTGTCGAATCACTTCGGCGGCCAGATCGTCGGGTCGCGTGAATCGAAATCCGCCTTTGGGGGCTTTGGTAACGGCCGAACGAAGTCCGGCAATAAGGTAGGCGTTCATAGGCTAGGGGGTGGGGTCCTTTAGTTGCGCAGGGCTTTGCCGGTTTTGAGCATGTGTTGGATGCGTTCCAAAGTCTTTCGCTCACCACACAAAGAGAGAAAGGCCTCGCGCTCCAAGTCCAATAAATACTGTTCCGAAACAAGCTGGGGATACGACAAATCCCCTCCACAAAGCACATAGGCTAACTTGTTGGCGATCAGTCGATCATGGTCCGATATGTATTGCCCCATGTGCATGCCGTTAACGCCAGCTAACAAGAGTGCCATGCCGGCTTTGCCGGGAACACGGACGTCCCAGCGTTGGGTGGGTGGGGTATAACCGGCTTGGGCCAGTTCCAAAACCCAATCCCGGGCTTGGGCGATGCGGTTTGCTTCAAACAGCGAAACACGATCGCTATCCCGGAAAATCCCCATGGCCTTGGCTTCCATGGCCGATGTAGCGACCTTGGCCGTGGCGATATTCATGTAGACTTGGCTGAGGGCATTGTATTCCACATCGCCTTGACGGTAACGATCGGAGAGACGAACTGCAAATTCTTTGGTACCGCCGCCTCCAGGGATGACCCCGACCCCGACCTCCACCAAACCGACATAGGTTTCAGCAGCGGCTTGGATTCCGTCGGCATGCATGGACAATTCGCATCCACCGCCCAGGGTTAAGCCTTTGGGGGCCACAATAACCGGCACCTTGGATAAACGGGCGAGCATCGTAAAGGATTGAAAAGCCCGTACGGCCATGTCCAGCTCTTCGTATTCTTGTTCGGCGGCAAGCATAAAAACCATACCCAGGTTGGCACCTGCCGAGAAAACCGACGAATGGTTGGATACGACCAAACCGGCAAAATCTTTTTCGGCCAATTCAACACCTTTGCGAAAACCGGCGATTACTTCGCCACCAATGGCGTTCATTTTGGTATGAAACTCCATATTGAGGACGCCTTGACCTAAGTCGATGAGGCTGCATCCACTGTTGGACCAGACCAATCGGGTGGGCTTGAGCAGATACAAATCCACGGTGCGATCACGGTGAGGTACCTTGACTCGACAACCTTGGCCCGGATGATAACACCAGAGTTCTCCTTCTCTGTTTTCGAAAAAGGAGTCGAAGCCGGCATCCAACATGGATTGCACCCAAGACACGGGGGCTTCGCCGTACAGGGTCATCAACTGACCCATTTCTCGAACGCCTATAGCGTCCCAAAGGGCGTAAGGACCTAGTTCCCAGCCAAAACCAGCCTCCATCGCCTCGTCCATCTCGTAAGGGGTTTCGCAAATTTCCGGGATGCGTAAGGAGGCATACCGAAGGTTACGGGCAAAACTCTGTCGCAAAAATTCACCACCCTTGTCGGGCATTTGGATCAAGGCTTTGATGCGCTTTCGTAAATCACTCTCTTGTTTGATGGGGTCCAAGAGCGGGAATTTGGTTTTGCTTTGTACGCCGTATTCTCCCGTTCGAAGGTCCAGGGCCTCAATCTTTTTGTCGCCGCTGGCGTCTTTGGTTTTTCGGTAAAAGCCCTGTTTGGTTTTGTCACCGAGCCGACCTTCCGATAACATTTTTTGAAGGAAATCCGGTATCGCAAAGAGGTCGTGGTATTCGTCGTCTGGGCAACGTTGGTGCACCCCTTGGGCCACCTTGACCAAGGTATCCAAACCCACCACATCGCAGGTACGAAATGTTGCGGACTTGGGACGCCCGATTAAGGGGCCGGTGAGTTGATCCACAGCGGTTATATCCAAGTCTAATTTCGCCATGCTGTGAAGCAGGGTCATGATACCAAAAACACCAATTCGATTGGCAATAAACGCCGGACTGTCCTTGGCTTGAACGGCAACTTTGCCCAACCTTTGGCGACCAAATTGCAAGAGAAAAGGAATCCAAGCCGCTTCGGTCTTGGGGCCTGGAATGATTTCCAGGAGTTGCAGGTAACGGGGCGGATTAAAAAAATGGGTTCCGCAGAAATTTTTCTGAAAATCGTCGGAACGTCCTTGGCACAAATCAGCAACGGGAATACCCGAGGTATTGGTACTGACCAGAGAGCCGGGTTTACGGTGTTCCTCCAAGCGCCGGTACAAATCCTGCTTAGGCTCCAATTGTTCCACAATCGCTTCGATGATCCAATCGCAATCGGCTACTTTGGGGAGGTCATCGCTAAAATTACCGGTTTGGATTTTGCCAGCCAAGCGGTCCAGGTAGAGGGGGGAGGGCTTGGAGGCCACCGCTTCGGCCAAAGCCTTGTCGACCAAATTGTTGGGTTTGCTGCTGTCGCAGGGGTCCGGCATATCCAGGAGCAGAACCTCCAAACCGCAATTGGCAAAATGACAAGCCAAGCGGGAGCCCATGATGCCTGAGCCCAGGACCGCTACTTTGTTTATTTTTGGATTCATAACACAGGGGATATTTGCGCATTGCCCATCAACTGCGCAGGGCTTAGGGAACCGATGAGGCCGTTGATGGTATCCATGCATTCAAAAAAAACAGCCAATTTGGCATCGCCAAGTCGGTTACGAATCAAACGATTAAAATGTCGTACCCTTTCTTTGGCCAATTCGCGAGCGGCAATGCCTTGGGGTGTTAAACGCACCATCACCTGCCGACGGTCTTGGCCGGGAATACGGTACCTTTCGATTAGGCCGTCCTTTTCCAATTTATTCAAGGATCGGGTGGTGGAGGAAGGCTCCATGCCCAATTTGGGCGCGATTTGCGTCACTGGCAGTCCATCTGTTTCGATATGCAACAAGAGGTAGGCCGAAGAAACGGAGAGGCCGTAGCTTTCGGCCTCAAAATGGTACATACGGGCGATGTTGAGCCAGGTCAAACGAGTGTCAAAACAAACCGTTCGTTTGGATTTGGTAGCGCTAAGTGCAGGTAAAGCCATAGCCAAAGATAACCCTTTTTAGTATGCATGCATAATTTGTGCATGCATAAAACAAAAAAAACTAAAAAAAAACCCGGCAATGCCGGGTCAAGAGGTTTGTAAGAAGGTCAAAGAAATTTTCAATCAGGAAGCGTAGAGTTTATCGTGTTCTTTTTGAAATTTTCCGACAATGAACTTGCGCTTGAGTTTCATGGTGGGGGTTAATTCACCGCTGTCCACGGTCCACGTTACCGGAAGAATGGTGAATTTCTTGATTTGCTCCCATTGGCCATATTCTTGGTTGTAACGATCGACCTCGCTTTGAATCAAGGTAACGACGCGGGGGTTTACCGCCAAAGCGGGGATGGCCGTGTCGCTAATCCCGTTCTTGGAGGCCCAGTCCACTAGAATATCCCATGCGGGCACGATGAGAGCCGCGGGGTGTTTTTGGTTTTCACCGCAGACCATGAGTTGTTCGATATAGACCGATTCCTTGAATTTATTCTCCATGGCTTGGGGTGCGATGTATTTGCCACCGGAGGTTTTGAAAATTTCTTTTTTGCGGTCGGTAATTTTGAGATTGCCCTGGGCGGTCAACGTACCTATATCGCCGGTGTGGAACCACCCATCGTGGTCAATCACTTGTTGGGTCAGGGCTTCGTCTTTGTAATACCCTTGCATAATGTTGCCGCCTCGGCATAAAATCTCCCCATCATCGGCAATCCGCAGTTCCACGCTGTCGAGAACCGGTCCTACGGTACCAAATTCCACCTGACCCGTTGCAAAATAATTAACAGCAATAACTGGGGAAGTTTCGGTGAGGCCATAGCCTTCCAAAACTGGAATTTTGGCCGCCCAAAAAACCCGTGCCAGGCGAGGTTGCAAAGCCGCCGCACCACTCACAATGGCCTGTACATTTCCGCCCAATGCTTCGCGCCATTTGCTAAAAATAAGTTTATTGGCCAATTTGAGTTGGGTTTCGTACCACCAGCCGTTGGCGCTTTGGAGCTCGTAGCGCAGTCCCAAATTCAAGGCCCAAAAAAACAGGGAACGCTTGACGCCTGTCAACTCCATTCCCTTGGCCACAATTTTGTCGTACACCTTCTCCAAAAGCCGAGGCACGGTTGAGAAAACTTGGGGCTTGATTTCCTTGAGATTTTCTCCGATGGTTTCCATGCTTTCGGCATAATGAATTCCGATGGAACTGTACATCATCATGTAGGTCAGCATCCGCTCGTAGATGTGATTCAACGGAAGGAAGCTCAAGGATTTATCACCGGCTTTGCAGGGCACCCTGACGGCTGCCGCCAGCAAATTGCTCATGATGTTATCGTGGGATAGCATGACCCCTTTGGGGAAACCGGTGGTTCCCGAGGTATAGATAATGGTGGCAGTGTCTTGCTTTTGGATGGCAGCGCGACGTCGGGCCAAGGTATCGCTGAGTTCTTTGCGCGGAGATTGTTGAATTTCGGTCCAGTGTTTAGCACCCTCAACCCGGTTGAACGTGTAAACCCCATGAATAGCAGGGAATTCTGCAGCGATTGGCGCGATGCGACGATAAAGGGCCTCATCCGAAATCATGACCCATTTCACATGGGCATGCTCCAAAATATAGCGGTAATCTTGGTCCGTAATGGTAGGATAAAGGGGTACATGAACAGCACCGATTTGAAGCATACCCAAATCCATGAAATTCCATTCCGGCCTGTTGTTCGAAATGGTTGCAATTTTGTCACCAGGTTGGGCTCCCATGCTAATCAAGCCCAAGGCAACTCGGTTGACTTCGTCCAGGGCTTGTTCGGTGGAATATAATTTCCAAACACCGCCTACTTTGCAGCCGAAGGCGTAATCCAAGGGATAACTCGCCTTTTGATATTCCAGCAATTCAAACAGGAGGCGGGGTTGATTCATCGTCCGTAAATTATGGGTTGGTTTTGAAAATCTTGTGGGAATAGGTAGTCCGGGCTTGGCTTGATGAAATCGTAAGTTGATACAAGCCCTCGCTTAGGTTGCTAAGGTCGAGTTCGACCTTATTCGCCCCAAGGAATGAAATCTGATTGGCAAGGATTTGGGTGGTTCTCCCTTGTAGATCGGTCATCTGAATGGTCCATTCCTCATTTGACATTTCTGCTTTGGATGGGATTTCAAGGATGCAGGATTCGGATGCAGGATTTGGGTATACCTTCCATGGATTACCAATAAGGGCCTCATCCTCCACCGAGGTATGAATGGAGTTGCCTAATTGAAGTTTAAAGCCTTTGTGTACCTGTTTGGTGACGGTATTTTGGACAAAACCGGTGAGGTACAGGTGCGGTATTCTCCAACGGTTGCCTAACCGGTATTTGAAACCAATGGTCGTAGGGACGGCACCAGATCCGACAGTGATTCCGTTGGTATCGGGGAGCATTTTGCGAAGGACCATGGGGAATAGCTTCTCTCCGTTGCTTCCTGGCAAACCGCCACCGGGTTGTCCTGGGGGTGGGAAATAAATCGAATCCTCGGCAAGGAACAATACGAGTCGGTTGGTGGAATCAGGGGTAGCAAGCGAGTAAACCGAGCCGGTGATTTCGACGGAATCCGGTACCTGTGGGTCACCTACCCCAATGAGGCGAGTATCCAAGTCGTAGATCCAATTGGCTGGAGTTACATTATACCAGGTTTCCAAAGTGCTTTGACCCATACCGGTGCTTAGGGCATGACGACCGAGCCGCAAGGCGGGAACGCCGCTTATTCCGTAATAATTTACCCGGACTGTGGGGTCCACAGGGTTGGCCAAATACATGGAATCCAACCCTGGCCAGGAGACGTGATGCCGAACCGCCGTGGCTTTACCGGGATTACTTCGCATAAGGCCTTGGAAGGTGGGGTTTTGTTGGGCACATGGGGCGCAGGATGCGTTCGTGAAGTGCTCAAAGACAAGAATATTGCTCTCAGAAACCTGCGCCATCGAAGTGGAAAGTCCTGCCGAGAACAGGACACCCCAGGCGAGAAAGCGCTTATGGAATGGAAGACGTAGAGAAAGGTTCATAAACGAAATTGGTTAATAATTTGGTTACTAAGATAAGGTCATGCCACAAAAAAGCCCCTTGCGGGGCTCTTTTGATTCCTAAGGAACGGCTTCATTGAATTAATGGCGAACCATGATTTTGCGAGGTTGCGTTAAAGGCTGATCTCCTTGGGTAAGTTGAACGGTGTATAAACCGTTGGCCCAATCCATCGTGGAAATTCGAACCGTGGATGACGTGCCGTTATCAAGCAGGGTACCCTGAGCCATGATTTGTCCCATGGCATTGAACACGGTGTAACCGGTCGCGTCGTTGAATCCATCAGCAGTTTGAAGGAAGAATTCGCTGTTCGAAGGATTTGGATAAGCGCTCCATTGGGTATTCTTGGAGGGTAAGTCCTGAAGCGAGGTGGTGTTGATGGCATTGCCCAACTTGATTTTGACACCTTTATTGACGTTTTTGGTGCCGTTTGCCTGAACGAAGGCCAACAGGTAAAGATTATCCCGAACGAAGGTGGGAGATAAAGCATAGGTCGCATTGACCGTGGTGCTTTGTGATCCGTTACCACAATTAATACCGTTGGAGGTGGGGAGGATTTTGCGAAGAACAGAAGGGAAATCTTTTTCACCGTTGCTGCCGGGTGCTGTTGCATAGGAAATAGGGTCTTCCACAAGGTAGAGCCATAGCTTGTTGTCGGTGTTGGAGGTCGTTGTTTTGCCACGAACTGAACCGGTTACCGACAGGTTGTTGCCTGTAATGGAGGTATTGAGAATGTAATTCCAATTGTTGGGCGTGTTCATAATGTTATCGTCAATATTGCCCTGGTTGATGTTAGCAGGATTCGATGACAAAGTCGAGCCTAAACGAACAGCAGGTACGCCGGTGACACCATAGTAGTTTACGCGAGATGTGGGATCGGCTGTATTAAAGGAATACATGGGGTCAGTACCTGGCCAAGAGGTGTGATGCTTCACTGAGGTAGCCTCCATGTTGTTGGCTAGCAAAAGTGCCTGAAATTGAGGATTATAAGTGGCACAAGGCCCGCAGGATGCGTTTGTGAAATGCTCGTAGATGACCAAATTGGATTGAACAGGAGGGGCTGGGTCCACAACGGATAAAGTAGCGGTCAAGGTATCGGAATTGATATTTCCTCCATTCAGTCCGGAAACCCAAACCTTGATGGAGTAGGCGCCGGCGGTAGTTGGCGTGTAGGTGCTGGTGAAGGTGAAGGCGTCTGCATTGAAGGAGCTCAGCGAACCGCTGTAAGCCTGACTGGTGGTAGGGCCGTTATTCACTTGGTAGTTGAGGGTAGCCGAAGAAATGGTGTTAAGTCCCAAATTCCTGAAAGAGCCACCTACATTCACTGAACCGTTGGTAAAGGCCAAGGAGGGAACGGTGTGGGAAACCATTTTGGCGGCGTCAGCAGCAGGGATCGTAATGCGAATATTATCCACCAACATGGCCACCATGTCGTTGGAGATGTTCCGAAAGGCAAAGCGAATGGTTTGATCGGCGTAGGGTGCCATGGAAAAACCACGTACCGTTAAGGCAGTGTTTTCTCCGTTGGTCGAAAACAACGGGGCTGAGGTTAGAAAGGATGCTCTGGCGGTATCCCCGTTGCTGATCCTTAGCTCATAGGCCTCGGGATATGAAGCATTCCCCAAGCTTTGAGCCTCGTAAATCATGTAATAGTTACCGCTGGCGGGAATGGATATCGATGGAGAAATCAACCAACGATCCACAATGCCCACGGGATTGGTCCAAGAAACACTCACGGCCGATTTCCCTAAATTGCTGAAAACCGCGGGAAAAGTCCATGCATTGGTACTGTTGCCAGTCAAGGTAGAAACATTGCTTGCGCCGGGCCTCCCATCTATGTTTCTCAAAACCCAACCGGAGGGAACGGATGTTGTGGATGCGACTGTGTTAAAGTCCTCGCTGAAAGCGGTCTGGGCTATGGATGCACCATGGATGGCGGCCCAAAAAGCCATGGAAAAGAGTATTTTTTTGAACATAGTGGTTTTTTTTACAAGTTTAGTTCACAAAATCTTCTTTGTGCCAAATTCTGGGGTATGGCATGGTTTTTGGTAAAACCTGACATTTTGTCGCATTTCCTCGTATTTTTGTAAAAAAAATCGGTTTTTAGCCAAAGAAATAGCCTTTTTTCAAATCTTATTTGTTTTTATCCAAGACCATAGATCATGAGCGGCCAATTTTCCGGGATCCTGAAAGGGAATTTACCACCTACCGACAAATTCCTGTACATGGAGAGCTACGGCTGCCAAATGAATTTCTCGGACAGCGAAATTGTGGCCTCGGTCATGGCTGATTTGGGGTACGGGGTCACGGATGAATTGGAGCAAGCGGATGTGGTGATGATCAATACCTGTTCTATACGGGAAAATGCAGAACAAAAGGTGAGGGCACGATTGCAGCATTTTCGGGCCATGAAGCGCCATAAACCGTCCATGATCATTGGTGTTTTGGGATGCATGGCCGAGAGGTTGAAGAGCAAGTTATTGGAGCAAGAGCAGTTGGTGGACCTCGTGGTGGGCCCTGATGCTTACAAGGATTTGCCGGGTCTCTTGGAACAGGTCCAAGGAGGCCAACAAGCGGTGAATGTATTGCTCTCCCGGGAGGAGACCTATGCGGAAATCGCCCCGGTGCGTTTGGGCTCGAACGGGGTGACCGCCTTTGTGACCATTATGCGGGGTTGCGATAACATGTGTTCTTTCTGTGTGGTGCCCTTCACCCGAGGGAGGGAACGGAGCCGCGATCCCTACAGCATTCACCAGGAGTGCCGTGAATTATGGGCCCAAGGTTACAAGGAAGTTACACTGTTAGGCCAAAACGTGGATTCCTATCGATGGCAAGCCCCTGCAGAGGAAGCCAAGGGGGAAGAATCGCCTACCTTTTTGTTTGCCGATTTGTTGGCCTATATCGCAAGCATCTCACCTGATTTAAGGGTTCGATTCTCGACCTCCCATCCCAAAGACATTACCGACGAGGTGCTTTACACCATGGCCCGTCATGATAATTTATGCAAGAATATCCACCTGCCTGTGCAGTCCGGGAGTTCCAAGGTCTTGGCGCGCATGAACAGGACCTACGATCGCCCCTGGTACCTGGAACGGGTAGAGGCGATTCGAAGGATACTCCCTGATTGTGCAATTACCACCGATATCATTGTTGGATTCTGCGGGGAAACCGAAGAGGATCATCGCGAAACCTTGTCTTTGATGGAGATGGTTCGTTTTGATTCGGCCTACATGTTTGCGTATTCGGAGAGGCCCGGGACCCTTGCGGCCCGTAAATACCCTGATGATGTTCCTGAGGAAATCAAGAAACGTAGATTGGCTGAAGTTATGGCCTTGCAGGATCAACATTCCGTGGAGCGCAACCAAGAAGAAGAGGGCAAGGTTCATCGCGTGCTCATCGAAGGCAAGTCCAAACGTTCCGATCAGGATTGGTGCGGTAGAAATTCACGCAACAAAATGGTGGTATTTCCAGGTAAAGTTGGGGAATTGACCCCTGATTTCATCGGTGCCAAAGACTTGTCGCCAGGAACCTTCGTTGATGTTACGGTGCATCGATCCACCAAAGCAACTTTGATGGGTCACGTCGTTGAATTTGATGCTGTGCAGGCATGAACAAGGCCATGGATGATGATACCGCACGCCTAGAACGGGAGCGGGAATACCATAACAAATCTTTTGCGGAAGACCTGCGTAAATCGGTGGATAAATTTTACGAAACCATCGAAAGCAGCCGTTACGCCCATTGGCATGCTTTGATGCCTTTGGCCCAGGGTTGTAAGGTATTGGAATACGGTTGCGGGCCGGGCTCCGCAGCATTTAATCTTGCCCGACACGGAGCGCAAGTGGTGGGCATCGACATTTCGGATGTGGCCATCGCTCAGTCCAAGGCCCAGGCCCAGGCCGAAAATCTGGAGATTGATTTTCGACGGATGAATGCCGAAAGTCTTGAATTTGAGGATAATACCTTTGATATGATCGTGGGTTCCGCTATTCTTCATCATTTGGATTTGGACAAGGCCTACAAAGAATTGCATCGATGCCTGAAGCCTGGGGGCAAGGCGGTATTTATCGAGCCCACAGGGCATAACCCCCTGCTGAATTGGTACCGAAAATTAACCCCACAATTGAGGACAGTGGACGAAAAACCCATGCGGCGCAAGGACTTTCGTAAAGCTACCTCTTATTTCAGCGAGGTTACCGTAGATTATTACAATTTGTTCACCACGGCCGCTGTTGTTTTCCGTAACAGGCCGTATTTCAAAAGAATACTCAGCTCCTTAGATCGATTGGACCAATGGTCTTTTCGATGGATTCCAGGTCTCAAATATTGGGGATGGATGGCGGTAATGATTTTGCAGAAAGGTCGCCAATAAACGCATTCAATCGATTCGGATAACCGCATGGAATTACAAGCCCTCAAACAACGATTTGGCATTATTGGGAATGCTCCATCGCTTAATCACGCACTGCGTATCGCGGATCAAGTGGCAGCGACGGACGTTTCTGTTTTGATTTTGGGTGAATCCGGGGTAGGTAAAGAGGTGTTTTCCAAAATATTGCATCAGCTATCGCAGCGTAAGCACAACAAGTTTATTGCGGTGAATTGTGGTGCCATACCGGAGGGGACCATTGATTCTGAATTGTTTGGTCACGAAAAGGGTTCCTTCACGGGTGCCCACGAGTCCCGGCAAGGTTATTTCGAAACGGTTAATGGGGGGACAATTTTTCTGGATGAAGTCGCCGAAATGCCGCTGGGTACCCAAGCCAGATTGTTACGGGTCCTTGAATCGGGTGAATTTATTAAAGTTGGTTCCTCCAAGGTTCTATCCACCGATGTACGTTTGGTCGCCGCCACGAACCTTTCTCTGCTTAAGCAAATTGAAAAAGGTAAGTTCAGGGAAGATCTGTATTATCGAATGAACACCGTAGCGATACAGATACCTGCATTGAGAGAGCGGAAAGAAGATATACCGCTGCTGTTCAGAAAGTTTGCCGCTGATTTTTCGGAACGTTACCATTCCCAACCGGTGCAATTGGATCAAGGGGCCTTGGATTTGTTGGTGGACCAACCCTGGCCTGGAAATATTCGGCAACTAAAGAACGTTGCTGAGCAAATCTGCGTATTGGCTCCAACACGTATGCTCCGTGGTGATGAAATTCTTCCATATATGCCCGTCCGTGAAATTTCGGTGAGCTCTTTGCCCGCCTTGTTGGAAGGAGTTAGCGGGTCCTCCGAAGATTGGTCTGAAAGAGATTTGTTATATAAGGTTTTGTTTGATCTCAAGAAGGACATGGTGGAAATGAAGCGGGTCATGGGGCAGATTATGGAGGGCGATGCCCCTGTTCGCGATAGCGATAAGTCGATTGGGACGGTGATTACCCCCATTATAGAGTCCATGAGCGTTTCACCGTCGACATCACGCTATGACGAACATGCCGAGGTGGTGGATATCGAGGAGAATTTATCCTTGATGGAAGTGGAGAAGCGACTGATTGACAAAGCGATACGGAAGTATGCCGGCAAGAGGAGGCAAGCTGCGGCCGAATTAGGGATCTCGGAGCGAACCTTGTATCGAAAAATCAAAGAATATGGATTGGAGGAGGAATAAGGTTAGAGAGCGTTTCTTGGGGTTAGGATCCCTGACGGTCATCTTTTTGATGTTAAGAATCCTTAGCGGTTGCGGGGTTTACTCCTTCAGCGGTGCTTCGGTTCCTCCAGAGGTCAAAACCCTGCACATTGCGCAAATGCGCAACAACGCCTCTTTGGTAAATCCCTCCCTTAGTCAGCAACTGTCCGATGCTTTTAGGGATAAATGCTTGGCAGAATCCAACCTCAAATTGGGGCCGTTCGGTTCTACCGATTGGGAATTTACCGGGGAAATTCAGGATTATTCGGTTACTGCCGCCGCGGTATCAGGACAAGAGAAAACAAGCCTAAACCGTTTGACGGTTGTTTGGCGTTTAAAGTTTCAAGTCAAAGGCCAAGAAAAACAAGGATGGGAACAGCGATTTACCCGGTATGCGGATTTTGATGCAGGCTTGCCCCTTCAAAGCGTGGAGGGAGAATTGGTGAATCAAATTGTGAAGCAATTGGTGGACGATGCTTTCAATAAAGCTTTTATTCAGTGGTGAACCATGGATTTACGGTTGCTTCGTGAATGGATTCGTAACCCCTTGTTGCTGGAGGGTGTCGATGGGCAGGATCTGGAACATCTGCTTAGGGAAGCTCCAGCTTTTGAGGCCGGCCAAATTTTGTCTTTGCAGCGCATGAAAATCAACCATTCCTCCAAGTTTTCCAAGGCTTTGGTCTCTTATTCCGCCATGACGGATCAAGGTCAGTGGTTATACAGGGCCATTGAACGGCAGCAAACCAAGCATGACGTCGAGGCAGAGTTCCATCTTTCAAGCTTGGAAACATCGCCCGAAGTCTCCAAGGAGCTCAGCGGAGGGTTGACCTCAGAGGAGCAAGAAATTGTGCAGCAAACGCGACTGGATTGGTTTACGTTGCTGGGTCGGGTGGATTGGAAAGCCATGGAATCGGATGAACTGGATTTGCTCTATGCGGAATATACCCAGACGGATTACTTGGAAGCCTCTGCAGAATTGCCCAATTGGAGTGAGGATCAAACGGCAGTCCTCCATAAGCCCATCCCTCCAATCAAGGCGTTCGAAGAATCACGCAGCGAATTGGATCGTATTCGCGATATGGCTGCCAAAAGTTTGGATTTGGAGGAGGTCCCAGTCTCCGAATCCTTGGCAGTGCTTTATTTGGAGCAGGGGCAAAGGGCCATGGCTGTTCGAGTTTACCGTCGACTCATGCTTCGATTCCCTAGCAAATTAGGCTATTTCAGAGATTGTATTGAGCAAATTGACTCCAAGGCACCCAGGTGATTGGCCCAAAAATGGTCTCTAAACCTGTTTTGAACTTACCTTTGCGCCCTGCCATTTCAGGTAACCAACCCTTTTAGCCCTTGATTTAACCCTATGTACACTTTTATTACCCTCCTAATCGTATTGGTCAGCCTTTTGTTGATTCTTTTGGTTTTGGTTCAGAAGCCTAAAGGGGGCGGATTGGCCCAAGGTTCCTCATCGATTAACCAAGTGATGGGGGTCAAAAGGACATCGGACGTGGTGGAAAAGGGAACTTGGATTCTTAGCCTTTCCTTACTGACCCTGGCTTTGTTGGTGAACTTGTGGATTCCTCGTGCAGAGACCACCGAGGAAGGCGCGGCTACCCGCCTCGAAGAAAAAGTATTGGAAACCCCAGCGACCAACCCACCGGCCCCTGCGGGGGGTAATGCAGCACCGACACCCTCCAGTCAGGGAAACGCCCCAGCTCCAAACAATCAGGGGGCTAAACCCACACCGGCTCCAAACAACCAAGGAACCAAACCTGCCCCGGCGCAGTAGGCTGAAGATTTTGATCAGGGTTTGGGACCCCTTTTGGAATTGAGGGAGGTGTTTTGGTGTTTTGAGCCTTTCAACTTGGGTTTCGCTCCGCTCGAATCAGCATTTTTGTCATAGCAATTGCTTGTTTTGACATAATGAATGGCGATTTTGTCATGTCCAAGGCTAGATAAGAGGCTTGGCATGGGCTTTGTAAATGTTTAATCAAACCTAAACCATCAAATTTTATCTTATGTCAAGCAAAATCACCCCAATTGCCGACCGGGTTCTTGTGGAACCTACCCCCGCCGAAGAAAAAACAGCTGGCGGCATCATCATCCCCGACACTGCCAAGGAAAAACCACAGCGCGGCACGGTTGTCGCTGTAGGGCAAGGGAAGAAAGACGAACCTATGACAGTAAAGTCCGGTCAAACGATTCTGTACGGGAAATATTCGGGAACAGAAGTTCAAATTGACGGCAAGGATTACCTCATTATGAGAGAGTCTGATATCATGGCCATCCTAGGTTAATTCAGGGCTAATTCAAGACTTGTAGATTATTTCCTTAACTCATTCCTATTCATTATTCATCAAATTAAACTATTTCCAATACCATGGCAAGTAAACTCATTTATTTCGAAACCGATGCCCGCGATGCCCTCAAAAGAGGGGTGGACGCCTTGGCAAATGCAGTTAAAGTAACACTAGGCCCTAAAGGTCGTAACGTCGTCATTGACAAGAAATTTGGAGCACCAAATGTTACCAAAGACGGTGTTACAGTAGCCAAAGAAATCGAACTCAAAGACCCCATTGAAAACATGGGTGCTCAATTGGTCAAAGAGGTGGCCTCCAAAACAGCTGATCAGGCTGGTGATGGCACCACTACAGCCACAGTCTTGGCCCAGGCCATGATTCGTGCAGGTCTCAAAAATGTAGCCGCTGGAGCTAATCCCATGGACCTCAAAAGGGGAATGGACAAGGCAACCGCTGCTGCCGTCAAAAACCTGCGTACCCTCAGCATGGAAGTAGGGGATGATTTTTCGAAAATTGAACAAATCGCCACCATTTCTGCTAACAACGATGCGGTGGTTGGGAAACTTATCGCCGACGCAATGCGTCGCGTAACCAAGGAAGGCGTAATCACCGTCGAAGAGGCCAAATCCACCGAAACCTATGTGGACGTTGTGGAAGGTATGCAATTCGATCGGGGCTACGTTTCGCCTTATTTCGTGACCAATGCGGACAAAATGGAGTCCGAATTGGAAAATCCTTATATCCTAATCTACGACAAGAAGATTTCGGCCATGAAAGAACTTCTTCCTGTATTGGAGAAAGTCGTTCAAACCGGCAGGCCTTTGTTAATCATTGCGGAAGATGTGGACGGCGAGGCCTTGGCGACTTTGGTGGTCAATAAAATCCGCGGCTCCTTGAAAATTGCTGCAGTGAAGGCCCCCGGTTTTGGGGATCGCCGCAAGGCCATGCTGGAAGATATCGCTGTTTTGACCGGTGGTACGGTTATTTCCGAGGAGCGCGGCTACAAACTGGACAATGCTGATTTGACCTATTTGGGTCGTGCAGAGAAAATCACCATTGACAAGGACAACACCACCGTCGTCAATGGCGCCGGCAACAAGGATGATATCAAGGCGAGAATCAACCAAATCAAAGCCCAGATTGAAACCACAACAAGCGACTATGATCGCGAGAAGTTGCAGGAACGTTTAGCCAAGTTGGCAGGCGGTGTAGCTGTTCTCTATGTGGGTGCTGCAACCGAAGTGGAAATGAAGGAGAAAAAAGACCGAATCGATGACGCATTGCATGCGACCCGTGCAGCGGTCGAAGAAGGTGTGGTTCCCGGTGGTGGGGTTGCTTTCATAAGGGCAATCAAGGCGGTTGAGAAGGTGGTGACTGAGAATGGTGATGAGAAAACAGGCACCGAAATCATTCGACGCGCTCTGGAGGAACCTATCCGTCAAATTGCGGCCAATGGCGGCGTTGATGGATCCATCATTGTTCAGAAGGTCAAAGAAGGAACCGGCAATTTCGGATACAATGCCCGCTTGGATAAGTTCCAGAACTTGTTGGTAGCCGGAGTTATTGACCCCACCAAGGTGGCCCGTGTTGCTTTGGAAAATGCCACTTCCATTGCAGGCATGTTGCTCACTACGGAATGCGTGATTGCCGATGAGCCCGAAAAGGATAAAATGCCGCCTATGCCAGGCGGTGGCGGAATGGGTGACATGATGTAATCCTATTTCAAGCAAATCCCGACCCCCCTAGGGTCGGGATTTTTGTTTATTGAGCTTGTTGATCAAAGGTCAATCTCGGTTTAGGCTTAAATTTGCGAAGCGATTTTCAAACCCTTAGAATGAATCCAATTCGTCGTTTTCTCCTTTCATCGCATGGTCGAAAAACCATGATGGCCCTTACGGGGCTCTTCCTTATCCTCTTCTTGGTGGTGCACCTGATCGGGAATTTGCAATTGCTTGCAGGGGATGGGGGCCGTCGCTTTAACGAGTATTCCCATTTCATGAGCCATAGTTTGCTTATCCAAACGGTGTCCAAACTCAATTTTGCCTTTATCATTCTGCATGTGCTCTACAGCCTCTGGTTAAGTCGCCAAGCCCATGCAGCCAGACCACAGGGCTATGAAGGAAAGCCCGCCTTGCAAACTGCGACGTGGAGTTCGAGGAACATGGGAATCTTGGGTACGGTCATTTTGCTTTTTTTGATTGTGCATCTTAAAGGATTTTGGTATGAGCTTAAGTTTGGCGCTGTGCCCAGCATTACCTATGCAGGTGCTCCTGAACCGCTGCACAATGCCTACCAAGTAGTGAGAGCGGCGTATGCCCAGGCTTGGTATGCGGGATTTTACATCCTGAGCATGGTCTTTTTGGGATTTCATTTGCATCATGGATTTCAAAGCGCCTTTCACACCTTGGGACTGAGCAATTATCGATATAAGCCGCTCATTCGAACGGTTGGAACAGTGTTTGCGATCTTGGTCCCTATGTTGTTTGCCTTGATACCCGCTGTGATGCACCTTCAAAGCTTGGGGTATTAATCTTCTGTACCCGGCTCATTCAAAATTAGAAATCAAACAATTTATTTGTTGTTAACCTTATCAATTTGGATATGAAATTGGATTCCAAAATACCTTCAGGGCCATTGGCTGAGCGTTGGAAGCATTATCGCTCCACGGTTCCTTTGGTTTCTCCGGCCAACAAACGCAAATTGGAAGTGATTGTGGTGGGCACCGGCCTTGCAGGCGCGTCCGCTGCAGCCTCCCTTGCGGAGCTAGGGTATAAAGTCAAAACATTTTGTTTTCAAGATTCGCCTCGTCGGGCACACAGTATTGCAGCCCAGGGTGGAATTAATGCGGCCAAGAACTACCAGAACGATGGAGATTCGGTGTACCGTTTGTTCTACGACACCATCAAAGGCGGAGATTATCGTGCCAGGGAAGCCAACGTACACCGTCTAGCGGAGGTCTCGGCCTCCATTATCGATCAATGTGTGGCCCAGGGGGTACCCTTTGCAAGAGATTACGGCGGAATGTTGGATAACCGTTCTTTCGGTGGAACCCAGGTTTCCCGCACATTCTATGCCAGGGGTCAAACAGGCCAACAATTGCTTTTGGGAGCTTATTCCGCCTTGAACCGCCAAATCTCCAAGAAACAAGTACAGTCCTTCACTCGCCATGAAATGGTCGAGTTGGTCATGGTGGACGGGAAAGCAAGAGGGATCATTGCCAAAAACCTGGTGACCGGTGAATTGGAAAGGCATTCCGCGCATGCCGTGGTACTGGCCTCGGGTGGATACGGAAATGTGTTTTATCTGTCCACCAATGCTATGGGTTCCAATGTTACCGCGGCGTGGAAAGCTCACCGACTCGGGGCCTTGTTTGGAAACCCTTGCTTTACGCAAATTCACCCAACATGTTTGCCTCAGGCCGGAGAGTACCAATCCAAGCTGACCCTGATGTCCGAGTCCTTGCGAAACGATGGCAGGGTCTGGGTACCATCCCGCGTGGAAGACGCCCAAGCGATCCGGGAAGGCAGGCTTAAAGCCTCTGATTTGGGAGAGGATCGTAGGGATTATTTCCTGGAGCGGAAATACCCCGCCTACGGGAATCTGGTGCCCAGAGATGTCGCCTCCAGGGCAGCCAAAGAGTTATGCGATGCCGGTCATGGGGTTGCCCCCACCGGATTGGCTGTCTTTTTGGATTTTGAAGATGCCATACGGCGCCTTGGGCGTTCGACGATTTCGGCCCGCTACGGGAACCTTTTTGAGATGTACGAGAAGATTACCGGGGATAATCCGTACGAAACGCCCATGAAAATTTATCCTGCGGTGCATTACACCATGGGGGGGTTATGGGTTGATTACGAACTCATGACGACGATTCCGGGATTGTATGCGATAGGGGAAGCTAATTTTTCGGACCATGGGGCGAACCGTCTGGGTGCCTCGGCGTTGATGCAGGGATTGGCTGATGGTTACTTTGTGTTACCTTATACCATTGGGGCATATCTCTCCAGCGAAATTCGTCATGCGGTGCCTTCGGTAGATCACCCTTCCTTTGTGGAAGCAGAGCAGAGGGCATTGGACTTTCAGAATCGCTTGTTGGCGATCCAAGGAAAGCGTTCGGCAGAATCCTTTCATCGTGCCCTTGGCAAAATCATGTGGGAATACTGCGGGATGGCCAGGTCCGCAGAAGGTTTACGGCATGCCTTGGGGTTGCTGGAATCCTTGCACCAAGAATTTTGGTCCGATGTGCTTGTCCCCGGTTCCTTGAATTCGTACAATCCTGAGCTTGACAAAGCCCATAGGGTGGCAGACTTTATTGAGTTAGGACGTCTCATGGTTTGGGATGCCTTGACTCGGGAAGAATCTTGCGGGGGTCATTTCAGGGTGGAACACCAGACTCCTGAAGGAGAGGCCCTGCGCGATGATGAGGAATTTGCTTTTGTATCGGCTTGGGAATACCATGGCCCCGATAAGGATCCCGTGATGCACCGTGAGGCCTTGAATTTCGAAGAGGTTCACCTGACGCAACGCTCGTACAAATAACCCTTTCGGCGACCTCACTAAGATTTTTTAACAGGTAACGATCTCTCTCTGTTCGATTTAAAGAAACAACGATGGAAAACCAAAGTCTTCGCTTAAAACTCCGTGTTTGGCGTCAAGCTTCGTCCCAGGCCAAAGGCGCATTTGAAATGTATGAACTTGCAGCAGTTCCGGTTCATGCCTCCTTTCTGGAAATGATGGATTTGCTTAACGAACAATTGATTCGTGAGGGCAAGGAGCCGGTGGCCTTTGATCACGATTGCCGTGAAGGCATCTGCGGCATGTGCAGCTTGTATATCAACGGTAGGGCTCATGGTCCGCAGCGTGGCACGACGACCTGTCAATTGCATATGAGGCATTTTCAAGACGGTGAAACCATCACCGTGGAGCCTTTTAGGGCAGCGGCCTTCCCGGTGCTCAAAGACCTTGCGGTTAACCGATCCGCTTTTGACCGAATACAACAAGCAGGTGGTTATGTGACGGTCAATACTGGAAATGCTCCTGACGGAAATGCCGTTCCCATCCCCAAAACCGATGCAGACGAGGCCTTTATGTCAGCGGCCTGCATCGGCTGCGGAGCTTGCGTTGCTGCCTGCAAAAATGCTTCGGCAATGTTATTTGTTTCGGCCAAGGTTTCGCAGTATGCTTTGTTACCGCAAGGACAGCCTGAACACAGGGAACGGGTTTTGTCCATGGTCGAAGCGATGGACATGGAGGGATTCGGGCATTGCACCAATACAGGAGCTTGCGAAGCGGAATGTCCCAAAGGGATTAGTGTGGAGAATATTGCTCGTTTGAACCGTTCCTACCTTGCTGCCCAATTGAGCGGAGGGGGAACTTCTGCCGTTGCAACTTCCGATTGATTGCAGGTGTTTACGGGTATAGTTGAATCCATGGGTTTGTTGGTGTCCATGGTGGAGGAGGGGACCAACGTGGTTTTGGACTTGAAATCGTCCTTGAGCGATGAGCTCAAAGTGGATCAAAGCCTTGCTCACAACGGAGTTTGTTTGACGGTAATTCATTGCGGGTCAGGACAGCATCGTGTGGTAGCGGTGAAAGAAACCATGAAACGGACAGCATTGGGCGATTTGAAGGTTGGCGATGCCGTGAATTTGGAGCGTTGTTTGCGTATGGGGGATCGTTTGGACGGTCATTGGGTGCAAGGCCATGTGGACGATACAGGACTTTGTACGAGCATTCAAGACGAGGGTGGAAGTTGGCTTTTCACTTTTCAGTACCCAACCCGGCATGCGGGCTTGTTGGTCCCCAAGGGTTCCATTACCGTGAACGGGGTTTCTTTGACCTTGGTGAATCTGGGCGCGGACTTCTTTACGGTTGCCGTTATTCCTTATACGTTCCAGCACACCACGCTGGGTCAATTGCAAGCCGGTCAGCGTGTGAATTTGGAATTTGATTTGTTAGGGAAATATTTCCTGAGGCAACAAAGCTTGATGAACATGGTTCCTGCTACTCGATAAAGGTCAGAATTTTTCCGCTTTCTTGCCAGCTTTGCAAAGGGCTATGTCCATGCCTTCGTAGGTACAAGTCCAGGACCTGAACATATTCGGCATCGGACCACGGCTGAAAGGCCTCTTCATTGGCGTGTTGCGGGGGAATTTTCATTTGAACCAAGGTTCTTGGATCATCTTGGTCTGCAAAGGATATGCCGTATTCAAAAACAGGATTTAACAAATGGTTACGGTAGCACATTCTCGCAAAAAGTTCATCAACCTGCACTGGCTCAAGGAGTATTTTGCGAAGCGGGAGGAACTCATCCTCAAAGAAGGCCACATGGGCACCATTATCCCCCAAGGAGGCAAGGATGGCTGAACCCCCCACCTGCAACGAAACGCTTTGGGTATTGGAACTTGTTTTGAAATCAAAGGGACAGGGATTGGATTTCATTTGCAAAATGAAAACCGAACCTGGATCATAACCCAGATACTCCACAGGGTAAACGGCACCTTGTAAACTCAAATGGATCATTCGGTAACGGCTTAGAAAAGAGGGATTCTGCCAGGCCGGGTGAATTTGATCTTGGTTTTTCACGGCCTGCATTTCGGCGTAGAGGACACCCATAAACAACCAACATAACCATTGGTAAATCCGCTCGGTATTGGTCCACCCCAAGGTATCGGTACCCACCAAAATGAGGTTGGCACATTTGCGAGCGACATCGTCCATGCCCCCGTTCCAACAATCTTGGTGAACGGGAATACGTAGATTAGGGTAGGCGATCTTTTGTCCGGTGGGGAGGGTAAGAAAATGATGGGCAAGGCCAAGTTCTTCGACCCAACGATCGGGGAAAAGTGGGCGTAATTCGGTGGCAGGATCGATGGGCTGTCCGGAGATCAAACAACGGGTTCCGTCGAATACATATTGACTATCAAAGGGATTAAATCGGATTCCTCCGCAGGGTTCAAGAGGGGAAGGCTTGGCCGTCATGGTCAGGTAAAAGGCCTGTGTACGTATCGGGTCGCAATTGCAGCAAAAGATTCGAAGTTTCTGGGTCCAATTGGAGGTCCAAAATCCACTGACGAAGAATAGACGGATCCAAGGAAGCCCCAGTACGGGTAAGCTCCTTGAGTTTTTCGTAGGGTGTCTCGATGCCGCGTTGTCGTAACACGGTTTGTATACCCTCGGCTAGCACCGACCAATGCTGGTCCAAATCTTCTTGAATGCGGGATTGGTCCACCTGAATTTTGGAAAGGCCTTTCTGAAAAGACTGCAGGGCAAGCAATCCATGCCCCAAGGGGACTCCTAAATTTCTGAGAACGGTGCTATCGCTTAAATCCCGCTGCAGTCGGGATACGGGTAATTTGTCAGCGAGATGGGCGAGGACGGCATTGGCCATTCCTATGTTGCCTTCCGCATTTTCGAAATCAATGGGGTTTATCTTGTGGGGCATGGCGGAACTGCCAACCTGGCCTGCAAGAATTTGTTGCTTAAAATACCCCATAGAGATATACTGCCACAGATCCCTGCACGCGTCCAATAGGATGGTATTCATTCTCATCAAATTGTGGCAGAGGGCAGCCAAATAATCGTAATGTTCAATTTGGGTGGTGTAGCGGTAACGGGTTAGTCCCAAGGTCTTTTCCACGAAATGGTTAGCGAATTGATGCCAATTGACTTGGGGCCAAACTAGATGATGTGCATTGAAGTTTCCGGTGGCTCCTCCAAATTTTGCCCCAATGGGGCATTGTTCCAACATGGAGTATTGCCTTTGGAGGCGCTCCACCCAAACCATGAATTCTTTACCGAGCCGGGTGGGGGATGCGGCTTGTCCATGGGTACGGGCAAGCATGGGAATTCCCATCCAGGATTGGGCCAATTGTTCCAATTCTTGGATGCAGGTCCTCCAGTTTGGAAGGATTACATCTTGGAGTGCCTCATGAAGTGATAGGGGAATGGCCGTGTGGTTGATGTCCTGGGAGGTGAGGGCAAAGTGTATCCATTCTTTGAAATGTCCCGCACCTTCTTGGTCCATGATGCTTTTCATCCAATACTCCATGGCCTTGATATCGTGGAGCGTCGTGGCCTCCAAGGTTTTGATGGCTTGCACGTCCTGAGGTTCCACTTGGAGAAAGCGTTGACGGAGTTTTTGGAGAATTGCGTGATCCAAACGAGGCCCGCCGGGCAATTGGGCATCGCACAAGGCCTCGAAATAAAGCCATTCTACCCGTATCCTGTACCGAAACAACCCCCATTCAGAAAAATAGGGACTCAGGATTTGACCAGTGGTTTGGTACCTGCCGTCCAATGGGGACAAGGCTAGCAAGGATGGATGGTCAGAATATGTCAATGCGATCGAAAAAGGCTTTTGGCTGGAATTCAAGAATAACTTTGCAAAAATAGCGTTCAGAGGGCAATGTCAGGGAATTTGAATGATACGTTCAGGCGCTACCACCGCCTCAATGCCTTTTGGTTGCCCTCGTCTTGGGGTATTTGTGCTGGGGCTTTTCTAATTTTATGGATGGGATTGGCGGATAGGGCTCAAGCCCAAAGTCCCGGAACACCCGTTCCCATGGAATTGCCTGCTTATATTGATGAGCACGGGGATACGATCCCGATTGCCTTTCTGCCGCATGTGGAGGTTAGGGACAGGCGCATCTTCCGCTCCGCTGCCGAGCGCAAACGATTTGACCGCTTGTATTGGAATGTGGTGAAGGTCTATCCCCTAGCCAAGGCTGCAGGTCGCCAATTGAACGAGTTGGAAGAAGAGCTCAAAACCATGCCAGAATCCAAACACCGAGCCCATTGCCGCAAATTGGAAGCCTCCCTCAAAAAGCAATACAAAAAGCAGTTAACGGAACTCACCGTGACCCAGGGGCGGATTTTGATTAAGCTGGTGGATCGCGAAACCGCTCGAACCTCGTATTCCATTGTTCGGGAATTTCGCGGATCTTTCCAGGCCTTTTTGTGGCAAGGTTTGGCCCTAATGTTCGGGAGTAACCTGAAATCCACCTATGAATTGCAGGAGGACAGGGATATTGAGTTGATTTTGATGATGGTGGAGGGGAACCAGTACAAGACGCCCTTCAAGTACAGAAATTAGTGTTATGAACGATTCCTTTGAACCATCAGCAAACGATGCAACATGCGATTGGTTGGTCATGGCCGCCCATCCGGATGATGCAGAACTGGGAATGGGAGGTACCATGCTCAAAGCAGCTGCCCAGGGGTTGCGCGTTGTGGTCGTGGATTGGACTCGAGGGGAATTGGGAACCCGTGGATCTGCGGAACTGAGAATGCAGGAAGCAGCGATGGCTGCCAAGAAAATAGGCTTGTTCGATAGGGATCAGTTGGACCTTGGTGACGGGTATTTTGAAGAAAATCGGGAGCTGCTTCATCGATTGATTGAAGTTATTCGACGATACCGACCCAAGGTGATTTGGGGGAATTCGGTTTCGGACCGGCATCCAGATCATGGCCGCGCCTCAGAAATACTACGCAGAGCCGTATTCATGAGCGCCCTGCCCAAGGTTCAGACCGAATGGAAGGGCAAGAGTCAGGATGCTTGGAGGGCACCCCTTTTGGGATTCTATATCCAAGATCATTACCATAAACCTGATTTCGTGGTGGATATTACCCCCTTTGCCCAAGCCAAAGAAGAGCTTCTCCGATGTTTTGGTTCACAGTTTCACCAAGAAGGAAGTTTGGAGGAGATGACCCCCATTGCTAGACCCGATTTTCTCCCTTTTGTAGAGGCAAGGTCCAGGGAAATGGGTCGTTGGATTGGGGTGGAATTTGGGGAAGGGTTCCTTTTGGATCGACCCCTTTCGATCAAAGATATGGGCCTATTGGTGTAGGCCTCGGTCGTAGCGAGGCTCCAGAAGGGTCGAAAGAATGATGGCCCGCCTCCATTCGTTGCGATCAGGCCTTGAAAAAGTGTTGGTTTCAGGCTGGGTATTGGGTTCAGAACTGAGCTCGGATTCCGTTAGGATAGAAGGTTGAGCCTGGCTCATGCTGATGGGGGCGGTATTTGAACGAGGAGTAAGCTTTGGGCCGGCCAACGGTGGAGCAGGCAAGGGTACAGAGGGCAATGGAGCCTTGGACGGCTGAAAAACCACAGGGCCGGGGCTTGGCCTTGGAACTGGTTTGGGTTTGGCCAGCTGTCTGAACAATGCATAAGCCAAAGCTCCAACGATATACACAATGGTGGATAAGTCCATAGGAATTTCGTATAAATGTAAGGAAGGTCTGGTTAAGTTTGTGAATGCGCCCAAGGGCCCTTCAATTTAATATATTTTACTGATTATATGCGACTTACGGAAATTGAGGTTAAGGGGTTTAAAAGCTTTGGGGACCGAGTTTTGATACGGTTCAAGGAGGGAGTCACCGGGATTGTTGGACCCAATGGCAGTGGAAAATCCAATGTGGTGGATGCTATGCGCTGGGTTTTGGGGGAGCAGAAGTCCAGAATGCTTCGATCCGACAAAATGGACGGGGTGATTTTCAACGGTACCAAGCAGCGTAAACAAGCCGCTTTGGCCGAGGTTCGCTTGACTTTCGAAAATCACAAGGGCATACTACCCTCGGAGTACAGCGAGGTCACCATAGGTCGAAGGCTTTACCGCTCCGGAGAAAGCGAGTATTTGCTCAATGGCGTGACATGCCGACTCAAAGACATCACCAATTTGTTCCTGGATACGGGGATTGGATCCGATTCATACGCCATCATCGAGCTCAAAATGATCGACGAAATCCTGAACGATAAGGATCATTCGCGTCGAGATCTGTTCGAAGAAGCCACAGGCGTTTCGAAATACAAAATCCGCAAAAAGGAGACCATGTCCAGGCTAGAAAGTGCGGAAGCGGATTTGGCCAGGGTAGAAGATATCCTTTACGAAATCGATCGGTCCATGAAGCAATTGCAGAACCAAGCCCGCAAGGCCGAGCAGGTTCAGCAACTCAAAGAAGATTATCGCGTAGCGTCCCAAGAATTGGCCTGGCATCAATTGCGGAGTTGGACGAATCAGCTCTCCGAAGGCAATGTTCAGGAGGGTGACCTCAGCGCCGAAAAGTCCAGGTTGGATCAGGCCTTGCAAGATGCAGAGGCAACCTTGCATAGCGGCAAAATCAAAGTCCTTGAGGCTGAACAGGCCTTGATTCAATCCCGATCCAAGGTACAGGATTTATCCAACCGCCTTAGGGAATTGGAGGCCAATCAACAATTGCAAGAAGAACGGATAAGGAATTTGAACAGCCGTATTCAAGGTCTTGAGGATCAGAAATTGGCCGACCTGAATCAAATCTCGGAACAAGAGGAGAGAATTGAAGCGATATCCAATGAATTGGCCATGATGAGCCAGCATTTGGATGAGGCCTCGGCGTTGGTTGCTGAGGTTTCCCATCGACTGACTGAAGATGATCGCGCCATGCAGGAGCAAGAGCAAACCTTCGCAGAACAACGATTGACGTTGGATCAACATCAAGCCGCTCGATATGCATTGGAAAGCAATGTGAACGTCTTGGAGGCTCAAATTCATGCGCTGGAAGCCGAACGTACCCGATTGGAGGACGAGAAGGAAAGCCGCCTCCAAGAGTCTTCTCAACTAAGCGGCCTTTTGCAACAACTTTCGCAAGAGAAAGAGAACCTCCAAAAACGGGTTCAGGAGTTGGAGGCTTACCAACAGGATTATCATGCAAAACTGAGCCAATGCCGTCAAGATCTTCAGGCTCTAAGGCCTCAAGTCGCTGAAATTTCTCGTAAGCTGGATCGCAAAACCAACGAAGCCCAGCTGCTGGGGGACCTTATCCAAAACATGGAGGGTTATCCCGATTCCCTCAGGTACCTAAAGGATCATCAGGACTGGGCCCGGACGGCTCCTTTGTTGGGGGATATTTTCAACGGCGCAGTGGAATACAAGCCATTGATTGAAAGGGTTCTGGAATCCTATTTAAGTTACTACGTTGTTAATACTTACCAACAAGCCCGTTCAGGTATTCAGCTTTTGGCCGATGCCGGCAAAGGCAAGGCTTCTTTCTTTGTGTTGGAAGCCTACCAAGAAGCAGATGCATCCGGCATGACCAAGATCCGTACTCCAGAAGGAACGGTGGCCGCGGTTGATTTGGTGGATTGTGCTCTGGAGTACGAGGCACTCAAACATGCCTTACTAGGGAATGTATTTTTGTTCCTTAATCCCGAAAAGGAAGAGGAAATTTCCACTTGGCAATCGAAATATCCGGAAGCCTTGTTCGTGACGTTAGGGGGGCATTGTTATGGAAATGGTCGTTGGTTGAGCGGCGGTTCTATCGGCTTGTTCGAAGGTAAGAAATTAGGTCGTCAACGGAATTTGGAGTCTCTGCTGGCTCAGATTGAAGAAGAACAGGCTCATTTTGGTCAATTGCAGCATCGCTTAAAAGAACTTGAATCCCAAGAGGCAGAACTTCAAGGCCAAAACCGGGAAAGTGAATTGTCTGCTGCACGAAATCTACTGCTAAACAAATCGTCTGAATGGGCCCAAGTGAATGCTCGTCATGAACAATTGATGGAGGCCACGACAAGATCTGGAAATCGCAACGAGGTCATCGCCTCGCAGAAAACGGGAATTCAAAATGAATTGTTGGAACTAAAGCCTAGGCTGGATGGCGCTGTTACCGAAATTGAACTAGGAAATGCAACGTTAGTGGGCATGCAAGAGGAACTTGCTGCGCGTAAGGCCAAGTACCACAAGACCAGGGAAGAGCACAACGAATCTACACGACAGGAGCTTCATTGGGCTAATTTAAAATCAGGCGCGTTAAGTCAAATTGAGTTTCGAAGAAATCAAGTTGATTTATTGCAACATCGTTTGACCCAAGCAGACAAGTCCATCGTGGATTTGCAAGGGGAGTTAACTCAATTGCAAAATATCCTGGGTGAAACCGGGCAGAACAGGCCAGCACTCATGGAGGAGGAAGGAAGGGCAAAGTCTGAAATGGCCCAATTTGAAGAAGCGTATTACGCGGTTCGTGGGGATCAAGATGCCTTGGATGAACAAATTCGCCAGCTCCACCGCCAACGGGAGATCAATGACCATTTGCTCAACCAAAGGCAGCAAAATGTCCTTATGCTTCAAATGGAAATCAAGGCCTTGAGGGAACGCTGGGCCATGGAATTTGATAGTGATCCGGACTTGTTGGATAAGGCAGAACCTCCGCAACGCGGCGAGCAAGAACTGGCCGGCTTGGTTCAAGCCATGAAGAAGAAAATCGAAAATTTTGGGCCGGTCAATCCTATGGCTTTGGAAGCCTATGCGGAAGTTGAGCAAAGGCATGTTTTCATCTCCGGCCAAAAAGCAGATTTAGCGCAGGCCAGAGAAGATTTGTTGAGGACCATTGAAGAAATTGACCTGAAAGCTACCGAGCGCTTTATGGAAGGCTTTGCCGCCATACGAGAACATTTTGTGGAGGTTTTCCGCTCTTTGTTTACTGCAGAGGATGACTGTGATCTCCTTTTGAGTCATCCCGAAATGCCTTTGGACTCACCCATCCAAATTTTAGCTAAACCCAAGGGCAAGAAACCCCAGTCCGTTAATCAGTTATCCGGGGGAGAGAAAGCCTTGACGGTAACGGCATTGCTCTTTGCCATTTACCTGTACAAGCCGGCTCCATTCTGTATTTTTGATGAGGTGGATGCCCCTCTTGATGACGCCAACATTGATAAGTTCAACAAGATGATTCGCAGATTCTCTAAGAAATCTCAGTTCATCATTGTGACCCACAACAAAAGAACCATGGAGACCACCGATATCATGTACGGGGTGACCATGGTGGAGCAAGGGGTAAGTCGCGTGGTCCCGGTTGACTTTTCGAACTTGAACGAGTACATTCCCAACCAGGAGGAGCAGGTACCCGCCTTGAACGAGTAAGTTCTTGAGGTTATAAATCTCAGGAGAACTTTAGGTTTTGATCGGCGTACCTGCGCAGGAGCAGAACCGCGGACAGGCACAAGATGATCAAAGCAATTAGAATGGCCCCAAGGTTGGTGATCAGATAGGTCTGCCAATCCAACTTCAGAGGAACATAATCCAGATAATAGGATTCGGGATCCAGTCGTATTAATTTCCATTGGTTTTGCACAAAATATACCACGGCCGTGATGAGATTACCTATAGTGAGGCCTCTGAAGACCAGCCGCAACCCTATCCATACGGTGGTTTGGGCCAAGTGCATGGGACGCAACCCCATAATTTGTAAAATACCCAAACTCCGTTGCCTTTCGAGGATTATGATCAGAAGGGCAGAAATTAGATTCACTGCGCCAACGATGACAAGCAAGATCATGAGGACCACCCGGTTGGTATCAAAAAAGCGCAACCATTCGAACAAGGCGGGCATTTGTTCTTCCAAAGTAATGCATTCCTCCTGCAGGGTCAATACTCGATCGATTTGATGTCGAGTTTCGGTCATTTGACGGTGATCCATCAATTCCATTTCCAAGTGTCCTCCTGCGTTTTCAGACCATCCCAACAATTTTCGCAAAATGGATTGATGGACAACGGCAACCGGTCGCCCCAATTCATTTTGCATAGGCATTTGAAAAATGCCAGAAACTTTGAATTTGCGCATCCTGACGGGTTGCTGCATGAAATAGAAGGACAGGTCATCGCCGCATTGGACCCGCAAGGCGGTAGCCAGAGATTTGGGAATTAAGATTTCCTGCGTGCTGTAATTTTCGCTCCAAGAGGGGATTTGGCCTTCGACCAAATGGGAGCGAAAAAAATCCAATGCGGAATCGTTTTGAACACCTTTAAGCAGAACCCCTTCCATGCCTTCGGAAGACCGGCCTAATCCTGGCAACAGGATCACGGTACTCACTCTGCGAACCCCCGGGATTTGCTGAAGGGTATGAAGGCGTTGCTGACCGAAGGAGAGGTGTGGTCTAAGGGCGTCCTCTTCCGATCGTAGGCTGCGTACCTGCAAATGCCCCCAAAACTGCCCCATTCTCTGGGGAATTTCCCATTGGAAACCATCCACAATCGATGATCCCAACAAGATTAAGGCCAATCCAGCGGCGGTTCCCATGATCGCAAGGCCTTGGACCGTGCGAGTCAGCCTGGTGGCGGAAGACGCCTTGAAAGCTCGGTAGAGAAGCTTTTTTAATTCAGCGTTTTGAGACATAGATTTGTTTCATCATGAGATGGGATTGCAATTTAAGGATACGATTGGCTTGCCTATGCTTTCTGTTTTTGGTTCTTGAGTCGAACGCAAAAGTGTATCCGTCTGCCGCGAATACTTGGCCCTCATGGAAAAGGGTCTTGGAAGGAAAGCGTGTCGGCTTGGTTATCCATAAAAGTTCTATGATTGGTAGTCGTCTTATGCCCGAAGTTCTGCTTGAAAACGGGGTTGATGTACGGATGATTTTTGTGCCGGAACATGGATTAAGGGTGGATTTCGAGGCCGGTGCAACGGTAGGGGATCATGTGGATGCCGTCACGGGTTTGCCGGTGGTTTCCTTGTACGGGAAACGCAAAGGCCCTGAAACGGCTCATACTGACAGTTTGGATATCATCGTTTTTGATCTGCAAGATGTTGGTGTTCGCTTTTATACTTACCTTTCAACCTTGCATTATGTTATGGAGGCCTGCTCTCGCGCCTCCATTACGTTGCTGGTCCTGGATAGACCCAATGTCAATGATTATACCGTGGATGGCCCCGTTATGGATACTGCGTACAAGTCTTTTGTGGGAATGCATCCCATACCGGTGATGCATGGTATGACCATGGGTGAATTAGCCAAGATGATCAAGGGAGAGGGTTGGGCAAAGGGTTCCAATAATTTGAACTTGCAAGTTTGGAAAATGGTGAATTATCAACGTGGCTTGCGGCTTCAACCTCCTGTTCCCCCCTCACCCAATTTGAGGGATTCAATCGCCTTGGAATGGTATCCAACCTTGTGTTTTTTTGAGGGTTGTCCAGTTTCGGTGGGCCGAGGTACAAGCAGTCCATTTACCCTGATTGGTAGCCCTTGGATGGGTATTAAAGACACGTGTTTTATTCCAAAGTCAATTCCAGGTAGGGCACAAAGCCCTCTTTTCATGAACCAAAATTGCTGCGGGTTTTCCCTTGAGAAATTCAAAAAACCAAGGAATCAAGGAATTAGTTACGAGATCCTATTAAAGGTTTACAAAGATTTTCAAAAACAACATCAATCAATTGGGCAAGAGAAAAATAAAACCGTACGGAACGATGTTTTTTTTAATTCATTTTTTGATCAATTATCAGGGGGGTCAGCTCTTCGAAACGCTTTAACAAAGCAACATGATGCCAATAAAATTCGTTCATTGTTTAAGCCCGCTTTGGATGAATTTAGGAGGAAGCGAAAACAGTATTTGCTCTATGATGATTTGTAAGCGCAAGTGGGATACGTTGGTTCCCTAACAATTTGATAGACTTAATGATGAGGAGGCCTATGACCAATAGTAGGACAAATTTACGATTTATTTTTTGGGGTACCCCTGAATTTGCTGCGGCTTCTTTGTTGGCCTTGTTGGACGCTGGTTTTGAACCGTATGCGGTGGTTACCTCCACAGACAAGGTTTCTGGAAGGGGCATGAAACTCAAGGCTTCACCAGTTAAAGAGCTGGCTCTGTTGCACAATATTCCTGTTTGGCAACCTGTCTCGCTCAAAGATCCTTTATTTATACAAGAATTAAAGGAGTCTAATCCTGATTTTATGTTGGTGGTTGCCTTTAGGATGTTACCCAAAGAGATCATTGAAGTTCCCCCAGGCGGGACTTGGAATTTGCATGCGTCCATATTGCCAGATCTAAGGGGCGCTGCCCCAATTCATTGGGCTTTGCGTTTGGGCTATAGGCAAACAGGTTTAACTGTTTTTAAAATTCAATATGAAATTGATACAGGTGATGTTTTGGACTCAGTAAAATTAGATATTCCCAAGGATTGGAATGCCGGAAACCTCCACGATAGGATGGCCGTTGAAGGTGGTAAATTATTGGTGAAGGCTGTTCCTAAAATTTTTGATTGCAATTATCAATTGAGACCACAGGATCAGTTTAATCTAGATCAAAACACTTTAAATAAGGCCCCAAAAATTCAACGTGATGATGCCTTAATTGATTGGAGCAAGGATTCCCAGAGTTTGGTGAATTTCCTTAGGGCTTTTGCTCCATATCCTGGGGCCTATACGTTTTTGAATGGAACGCGAATTGTACTTATTGACGCCACAGAGGAGGAACCTTTATGGGAATCTACTTTACCAAAGGAGAATGTAAACGGGATTAGTCCTGATAAGTTTCTTGCTCAAACTGTTGTGCCGGGTTACTGCCTAACCCTTGGTAACAAGTGGTGGATAAAAACCCAAAGTTCATGGCTGAGAATCAAACAAATCAAGCCTGAAAATTCGAGGTCAATGCCCGTCGATGCATATTTACGAGGCCATAGTGATGTCATGGGCCAGATTTGCTCAAGGGAGCTCTGATCCACCTTGTATTCCTTCGTTTGCAGCAGCGGCCAGGTCTAAATTTGGATCCTGACCAAGAGCATAATCATCCCAATAGCGGACCTGGGTGATGCCTCGAATCGAATTGGTTAACCAAATAGCAGAGGCTTCGCGGAGAGTCTGGTAAGTTGCGGCAGCATATTGAACCGTATTCCCATTTTTTGAAAGGAATTTTGTCAAATATTGGGCAGCGATTCCAGGCAAACAACCTTCCATGAACGAAGGGGTATAACAAATTCCATCCACCCAATAAAACAGATTGGACCGGCTACTTTCGATAAAGTTTCCCCGCGAATTAACAAGCAAGGCATCATCCCATCCTTGTTTTTTTGCAAAATTTGCAGCCAAAACGTATGGCATCGCGGAGAGACTTTTGATCCAAGGAATTAGGGGAGGGCATTGGACTACCGTTGAAGGTCCTAACCGAAAGGATTTTTCAATTTTTAACTCCACGGGATGAACTGAGATGCGGCATTCGAATCGCTCGGTAGGAGGTGTAAAATCCCCATCTCCGGCCCGCCAAACAACGGTTCTAACTTTGGCAATGGATGGTCGATCTGCCTTGATCCAATTGTTTTGTAACTCTTGAAGCCATTCGCTGTATAAATCCGTTAAGGTTAATTCCGGTGATTTGCCATGGAATGGCCAGGCTAGATCCAAAGTTTTTGCCGCCGATACCATACGGTCCCAATGGGCTAGAGCCCAAACTGGTTTTCCTTCCTTCAACAACATAGTATCGAAGAAACCATCTCCATAGCGCTGTCCTCGGTCAAGCATGTTCACCGCATAAAGGTATTATCTTGGCTTTCACAATTAACATTAAATAAGCCTATGAATAACCAGCGCATAACTACCTTGGGCCAGTTCATCATTGAGCGTCAATCGGAGTTTCCTTACTCCAAAGGGCAATTATCCCGCTTGCTACGCGATATCGGAATCGCCTCCAAAGTCGTCAACAGGGAGGTCAACAAGGCTGGTTTGGTGAATATTCTCGGAGATACAGGGGAAACCAATGTTCAAGGTGAGAAGGTCAAGAAACTGGACATCTTCGCCAACGAGCAGTTCAAAGCGGCCTTGACCGCAGGTGGGGAATGTTGTGTATTCGCATCCGAAGAGGATGACGATATTTTGCCCATTGATGGGCAGGTTTCGGCAGATGCCAAATACGTCGTAATGATCGATCCCCTGGATGGTTCCTCCAATATTGATGTCAACGTATCGGTGGGGACTATTTTTTCGATTTACCGCCGGGTTTCTGAAAGTGGTCCAGGCTTATTGATGGATTGTCTTCAGAAGGGTATGCACCAGGTTGCTGCCGGCTACGTCGTTTACGGGTCATCCACCATGATGGTTTACACTACGGGCCATGGGGTGAACGGTTTCACCCTGGACCCGTCTATAGGGGAATTCTGCTTATCGCATCCCAAAATGCGGATTCCGGATGACGGCAAAATTTATTCGGTGAATGAGGGAAATTACATTCATTTCCCTCAGGGAATTAAACAATACATCAAATATTGCCAGGCTTACGATGAGCCCAGTTCTCGGCCTTACAATTCCAGGTATATTGGGTCCATGGTGGCTGATTTTCACCGAAATCTTCTCAAAGGAGGGGTTTTTATATACCCCGCCACGGGCAAAGCGCCCAAAGGCAAGTTACGTTTAGGCTATGAATGCAATCCTATGGCCTTCGTGGTCGAACAGGCCGGCGGGAAAGCGAGTGATGGTAAAAATCGCATTTTGGAAATTGAACCATGGGGTTTGCACCAACGGACTCCTGTTGTGCTGGGATCTAAAAAAATGGTCGAAAAGGTGGAATGGTTTCTCAAGGCGTTTCCTGATCCAGGGTCTTTTTGAGTTCGAGTAAACCCTCCCTAATTTGCATTAATCGTTCTTTCAGGCTTATGGTGGTGGGTATTTGGGAACCGTTCGCGGATAGATTGGCCAAAGCGCCTTTGATGGTGAATTTGCGCTCCTTGAGAAGGTATTTGATTTGAACTAATAGGTCCAGGTCTTTGCGGGTGTACATGCGGTTTCCCTTGCGATTCTTTCGGGGTTGGAGCATGGGGAATTCTCCTTCCCAATAACGCAACAAGGACGGGCTAAGGTCTAGCTGGGAGGAAACCTCTTGAATAGAGAAGTATTGCTTTAAATTGATAGAATCAATATTCTCTACATCATTATTTTTTGCATTTTCTTTCATTAGTCAAGGGATTGGTTAGCTTGAGAAGCCTTGGTTATGAGTTGGTCATGCTGATCGGGCGACATATCGTTAAAAATAAAGTATACTGGGTTCATTTTCCTTCCACCCTTGATTACTTCATAGTGAAGATGTGGTCCCGTGCTCTTGCCCGTATTACCAACTCTGCCAATCAACTGTCCCCGTTTGACGATTTGACCTTTCTGTACTTCAAATCGCGACAAATGAGCGTATTTGGTCTGATAGCCAAATCCGTGATCAATCACCAGGAAATTCCCATAACCTTTATCTAAATGCACAAGTTCTTTGACTTGACCGTTTCCGGTGGCGTAAACTGGAGCTGAAATGGGAGCAGCGAAATCTAAGCCTTCATGAAATTTGGCCGATTTGTAAATGGGGTCAATTCGGTATCCAAAACCAGAGACCAATTCACCGCGGTTTTTGCCACGAAACGCCATGGGCTGAATGGCAGGCATTGCTTCGAGCAAGGCGTTTTTGTTCTTTATATGACGACTTAATTCGTCATAGGATTTGGATTGTGCGACCATTTCGCGGCTGAGGGCGTCTATTTTGAGCGAAGTAGTCGCCATCAAAGGGCCGTATTCGTATTGGGCTAGGTACTTGTAGGCGTTAATTTGCTCTTTGGACCTGATGGTTTCGTTGGGAATGGGATCCGCCTCAAAAATTACCCGGTAAATATTGAGGTCTCTTTGTTCCAAGTCTTTCAAGGCTGCGCGCATGAGTCGTGTTCGCTCGTCCAATGCCTCATATCGCAGTTCCATTTCGGCCAGTTCTTCTTTGAGTTTTTTTTCTTTGGGCGAATCCAAAAAGGTATAAGCCAGGGATATGACCACAACCGAGGAGACAACGGCCACCGAGAAAAAACCCAAGAGCGAGAGTAATTGGCGTTGCCAGGGCATTTTGACCTGCTCAAAGACCAATTTGACCGGGTTGAATTCGTAACGTGGACGAGCCATTTGCCCAAAATTAAGTAATTTCGACCTTTCATCTCCAAGATTGCACTATGATGACGTCAGCGGACATACGCCAAACCTTTTTGAACTTCTTTGCATCCAAAGGGCACCATGTGGCAACGCCTGCCTCCTTGTTAATTCAAGGTGATCCAAGCCTGCTCTTCACCAATGCCGGGATGAATCAGTTCAAAGATCTCTTTTTGGGCAACCGTCCGGTCCAATATGCTCGGATAGCCGATAGCCAACCATGTTTGAGGGTTTCGGGTAAACACAACGATTTGGAAGATGTGGGTAAAGACACGTACCATCATACCCTTTTCGAAATGTTGGGGAATTGGTCCTTTGGAGATTATTTCAAAGAGGATGCGATCGCCTGGGCTTGGGAGTTGATGACCGGTCCTTATGGCCTGGATCCAGAGCGTTTGTACGTGACCTATTTTGGGGGGGACGAGGGCGATGGTTTGGGTGCAGATGCCGACGCTCGTCGTTACTGGACCAAGTGGATGGATGAGAGGAGGATACTCCCCGGTTCCAAGAAGGATAATTTCTGGGAAATGGGTGAAACCGGCCCCTGCGGGCCCTGTTCCGAGATGCATATCGATCTAAGAAGCGATGAAGAACGCCAAAAGATTGATGGAGCAACCTTGGTGAACCAAGACCATCCCCAAGTCATCGAGCTATGGAACTTGGTATTTATGGAATTTCAGCGGATGGCTGACGGCAAACTGCAGGCTTTGCCGGCCAAGCATGTCGATACCGGCATGGGATTTGAAAGAATTTGCCGAGCTGTAGCCATGGCCTCCAGCAATTACGATACGGATGTCTTCCGCCCGCTGATTAAGGCCATTGAACAACGCAGTGGAAAGGCCTACAATGCCGGGGATGAACAAGTGGATGTAGCCATGAGGGTTATGGCGGACCATCTTCGGGCGGTGGCGTTGATTATTGCGGATGGGCAATTGCCCTCCAATGCCAAGGCCGGCTACGTATGCCGACGCATCCTGAGGAGAGCAATTCGATACGGGTACACCTACTTGGGTTTGGGTGAACCGACCATGCACGCCTTGATTCCGGTACTGGTGGAGCAATTGGGGGAGGTATTGCCTCAACTCAAACGGGAGCAAACCCTCATCGAACAGACCTTGCTGGCCGAAGAAAGTAATTTCTTGAGGACATTGGCCAAAGGTTTGCTGCGCATTGATTTATGGGTCTCCGAAAGTGGCCCAGCCTCTGGTGGGGTCATGGACGGTGACACCGCCTTTGAATTACTGGACACCTACGGTTTTCCTGCAGATTTGACCGCATTGGTTCTTTCTGAAAAAGGGTACCGCATGGACCAGCCTGGTTTCGAGAAAGCCATGGCCGTGCAACGGGAACGTTCTCGTGTCGCCACCAAATCCAGTGCAGGGGATTGGGTATGGGCAGATTGGGCTTCAGGAGATCTCACCTTGAACGGTAGGTTCGTGGGTTATGACCAAAGTAGCTGTTCGACCCGAATCGTCCGTTGGAGAACCGTGCTTGGTCCGGAAGGCGAACAAAGCCAACTTGTTTTGGAGACCACCCCTTTCTATGCGGAATCCGGGGGACAGGTGGGAGATCGGGGAGAATTGGTAGGAGAGGACGGTGTTAAGGTACAAGTTTTGGACGTTGTTAAAGAAAACAATTTGTGGATTCACCGGGTGGAACAATTGCCCCAAGACCCCGAGCAGAATTTTGTCGCTACGGTGCACCCTCTATGGCGTCAAGGAGTCTCCTCGCATCACAGCGCCACGCATTTGCTGCATAGCGCCCTTCGGATGAAGTTGGGAGATCACGTGCAACAGAAGGGAAGCTTGGTCGCTAACGATCAGTTGCGTTTCGACTTTGCTCAACCATCCAAAATCAGCCAAGATGATTTAAAGGCCATCGAAAGGGAGGTGAACCGTGCGGTGTCCATGGCTTGGCCTTTGGTCGAAGAAAGGGAACTACCTATGGTGGAAGCGGTGAACAGGGGAGCGACCGCTTTGTTCGGGGAGAAATATGGCGACAAGGTCAGGGTCATCTCTTTCGGAGGTATCTATTCCATGGAACTTTGTGGAGGGACTCATGTTCGAAATTCCGCAGAAATTGGCTGGTTCAAGATCATCACCGAAACAGCAGTGGCATCGGGCATACGACGAATCGAAGCGGTTTGCGGTACAGCGGCCATGCAGTGGGTGGATGCGCAATTGCATTCCTTGCATGAAGCCCATGAAATCCTCAAGCACCCGGCTGACCTACCCGCTCAGTTGCGCAAAACTGTTCATGAGCTTTCCCAAATGCGCAAGAAATTGGAGCAGTGGAACCAACAACAGATGGATCAATGGATCGAACAATGGGGCAAGGCCTGGGAGCATTCCAGCAATGGCCTTCAATTGCTGGTCCAAACCTGTGAGCCAACGCAAGCGGAGGCCCTCAAGGTGATGGCCAATCGTCTTAGAACGGCAGCGCCCAAGGCATGCGTTGTCTTGGGAGCGGTTGTGGACGACAAAACCTACATGGCTTGTGCCTTGGGGGATGAATTAGCCCAAAAATGGAATGCCGGCAAATTGGTGCGTGAACTCATTGAGCCCCTCGGGGGGCAAGGTGGGGGACAAGCCCATTTGGCCATGGCAGGTGCACCGAATACGAATCTTCCACCCCAAGAAGCCACGCGGCGCCTTCAAGAGGCCATGCGTCAAGCCCATCAACACCTAGCCCACGTAATTTAACCTCATGAGCAGCGATACTTTAGTCGATTATGAATTGGTCGTGGGCTTGGAGGTTCACGTGCAATTGAATACTCAATCCAAGGCTTTCTGTTCGGATAGCACGGAGTTTGGCGCTTTGCCCAATACCTTGTTGTCTCCTATTTCCTTGGGCCATCCAGGTACTTTGCCACGCTTGAACCAGCAAGTCCTGGAGGATGGAATATTGTTGGGATTGGCAATGAATTGTCAAATCCGAGCCTACAACGAGTTTGCTCGCAAAAACTATTTTTACGCAGACCTTCCCAAGGGGTATCAAATCACACAACACCTTACCCCCCTGGCTTACAACGGGTATATTCATCTCAATTTGGAGGACGGCACTCGAAGAAGGGTAGGGATTACGAGGATCCACATGGAAGAAGATGCCGGGAAAAGCATACACGATCAAGATCCTTACGATACCCTGATTGATTTGAATCGTTGCGGGGTACCCCTCTTGGAAGTTGTTACAGAGCCTGATCTTCGATCCGCGAGAGAAGCCTACCAGTACCTATCGGAGGTTCGGCGTTTGGTACGTTATCTGGAGATTTGTGACGGGAATATGGAGGAAGGATCGTTGCGCTGTGATGCCAATATTTCGGTGAGGCAACGCGGAACCGAGGCCTTTGGGCAGAAGGTCGAAGTTAAGAACATGAACTCCATGCGCCATGTTCAACGCGCGATTGAATTCGAATATCAGCGACAAGTTGAACTGCTCCAAAGGGGGGAAACCATCGTTTCCGAGACCCGCTCTTTTGATGCCCAGGCTAACAATACTTTTTCGCTTCGCTCCAAGGAAGCCGCCAACGATTATCGGTATTTTCCGGAACCGGATTTGCCGCCCATTTGGGTACGAGAGGAACAAATTGCTAAGGTCCAATCCAACATGCCCCCCTTGCCGGAGGTCCTGCTCGAGCGATTTACTTCCGTGTATGGGTTAAGTGCTTACGATGCCTCAGTGCTCTGTGACCAAAAACATCTGGCCTTGTGGTTTGAGCATTTGGTTACCTTGACCCCGCATTACAAACAAGCTGCCAATTGGACCATGGGTCCGGTCAAAACTTGGCTGAATACCCACGCCTTGGAAATTCAGCAATTCCCTTTGACAACCAAGGCCTTGGCCTCCTTAATCGATGCCGTGCAAGAGGGGGTCTTGACGCACCATCAGGCTGTTCAAAGTTTATGGCCAGCTTGGTTGGAAGCTCCTACGAAATCGATCCATGACCTTATCACGGAATTGGATTTGGGGCAGAGTTCTGATATACCGTCTTTGGAAATCATGGTTGAAGAGGTCTTGTTATCCATGCCCAGCAAGGTTGAGGAATACCGTTCCGGTAAAAAGGGCCTTCTTGGATTGTTTATGGGTGAATTAATGAAAAAAACAGGGGGCAAGGTCCAACCGGCACAGGCCTCCGAAATGTTACGGGCCAAGTTGGAGGGTTAATCTTTTCTTAACAATCCTGCGATACGAAACCTCCTTACTTCGTAGCATCAAATCCAAATCCTATGTCCGCCTATCAGGGAGCCCCCAAAGTCGCCAAAATCCTGGTTGTTGACGATGAACCGGATATTTTGGAAATAATCTCTTACAACCTGCGTAAAGAGGGCTACGATGTCAAAACGGCAGAAAACGGCTTCGAAGCCGTTGCCGCTGCCAAGGAATTTCTACCGGACATGATCCTCTTGGATGTGATGATGCCCAAAATGGATGGCATGGAGGCTTGCAAACAAATTAGAGCCGTTCCATCCCTGAAAAATTGTTTTATTCTGTTTCTGACAGCCCGTGAAGAAGAGTTTGTGGAAGTGCTCAGTTTTCAAGCGGGTGCCGACGATTTCTTAACCAAACCCATGAAGCCCCGTGCCCTAATTAGCCGTATCGAAGCGGTTCTCAGGAGGTCCAAAGAAGATACGAAGGTTGAACAAACCAAGCAGATCAAGTTGGGCAATTTGGTGATTGATCGGGAATCGTATCAGGTAACCCAGGACGGGGCGGTGGTGGTCTTGGCTCGCAAAGAATTTGAATTACTTTTTCTTTTGGCTTCAAGGCCTGGCAAGGTATTCACTCGTGATCAAATTCTGGAAACCATTTGGGGAACCGATGTGGTGGTGATTAACCGTACCATCGATGTCCACATTCGTAAACTGCGTGAAAAGCTCGGAGATGCCTATATTACCACAATCAAGGGGGTAGGCTATAAATTCGAGCTTAATTGAAGAACATCACCCCTCTACAGGTGGCCATTTTGGTGGCCCTAGCAACGGCTATGTTGGTGGCCGGTTCGGCCCATGCCTTGGCTCTTGCCCAGTCAAGAGTGATTATGTTGAGCCTCATCACCGGGATCTCTGTCCTGGCCATGGTTTATTATGCCATCAATTATTTCATTTACCGCAAAATCAAATTGATTTACAAGACCATCCGATCTACTAAAACCCTCGGGGGCGGCGAAGAGGTGTATTCGATGAACGAAGATCCTATAGGACAGGTTTATGAGGAAGTGCAGCAGTGGAGCAAGGAGCAAACCAGCAAAAAAGAAGAGGCCGATCAATTGGAGAAATACCGCAAGGATTTCCTTGGCAATGTTTCCCATGAACTCAAGACGCCAATCTTCAATATACAGGGTTATATCCACACGCTATTGGACGGGGCGATGGAAGATCCCGAAACCAATTTGAATTTCCTCAAAAAGGCTGCGCGATCCGCAGATCGTATGGAGGCCTTGGTCAAAGATTTGTTAACCATCAGCGAATTGGAATCCGGATCGGTCAAAATGGATTGGGAAAACTTTGACCTTCAGGAATTGCTTCAGGATGTCTTTGATTCCGTTGATCATAAGGCACGTCAACGCGGCATCCAAATTCAAGTGAAAGCGGGTTGCCGAGCTCCTTTTTTGGTTAGAGCCGACCGCAAAAAAATTAGGCAAGTCCTGGTTAACCTTCTTTCCAATTCCATTCATTACGGTAATGAGCAAGGATTAACTCTGGTAGGGGTTTACGATATGGATCGGCATTTTTTGATTGAAATTTCCGACAACGGTTTGGGGATAGAGGCGGAACATTTGCCAAGGCTGTTCGAGCGCTTTTATCGGGTGGACAAAGGCCGTTCCCGTTCCGAAGGCGGCACAGGCTTGGGGTTGGCCATCGTCAAGCATATGCTAGAAGTCCATGGTCATACCATCCATGTGCGTTCATCTGCAGGGGTTGGGTCCACTTTTGGGTTTACCCTGGACAAGGCCAACGGATAAGCGCCGTACCTTAGCGCAGAGTGAAGCGCGAACCTTTCGAAAATTATCTCTTGTGGGAGTCCGGTGATTGGCTGGCTTTGAACAAACCCCCGCTGCTTGCCACCTTGGACGAGCGTCAAGGCAATGCTCCCAGCATGATCCGTTGGGCCAAAGCCTTTGACTCCCGTTTGAGTCCTTGCCATCGTTTGGACAAGGAAACTTCGGGCATTATGCTCTGGGCAAGGAGCGAGGCCTCCTACAAAGCTGCTGCCTACGCCTTCGAACAAAGGCTTGTATCCAAGGTTTACCATACCGTTGTTTGGGGTATCCACCGTTTTGATGATCAACCTATCGATTTACCAATAGGCCAAGGTCGCGACGGTCTTATGCGAGTGGATTTCAAAGCGGGCAAAGAAGCGTTGACCTATGTACGCAGTTTGGAGTATTTTAGGCATTTTACCTTGTTGGAATGTAGGCCGGTTACCGGTCGAACCCACCAAATCCGGGTGCACTTGGCCTCTCAAAATTGCCGAATTGTAGCTGACAAGGCCTATGGTGGGGAAATGCCCTTGCTTTCCTTGCTCAAAGGTCGCAAATACCGTGTTTCCAAGGATACGGAAGAAGAGGCGCCCATGATCCATCGATTGGCATTGCATGCACACTCCTTGGAAATTGCACATCCCGAATCTCCCATGCCTTTGGTGGAAGCCCCGTATCCCCGGGATATGGATGTATTGTTGCGTTTATTGCGCAAATACGATACCTAATGCTGATTTTACGATCCCTTGGCCTTGAGAGCTTTGGGATCCTGAGCATTGTCTTTTTCGCTTTGGCGAGACTGACGAACCAAACGCAACTTGGCCTCCAATTGGATGACTTGCGATTTGATGACCTCGATCTTTTTTTCAACTTCTTGACGCATGAGGTCTGCGTTTTTGGAACGTGAGAAAAATCCAAGGTTGTTCTCCAGAAGATCCATCTCCTTACGCAAGTCATTGATTTTGTACTGAAGATGGGTCTGCTCTTTGGATAATTCCCGGTCACCGGCAGGATGGTTGCTCATCTGCTGGAGTCGGGTTTGATACTGGGCTTCTCGATGCGATTCCCGGTCAATTTTCAATTGATCAAACCATTTGTTGGTAAGCTCGCGGAATTGCTTCTGCAAACTTTCTTTGTGCGCCATGGGCACGAAGCCGATTTCGTTCCATGAACGCTGAATTTCCATCAAGACCGACATGTCCTGGGATGTATCCCCAGAGCTGGTGTAGGTATTCAATCTTTCGACCAAGGCTTTTTTGAGTTCGAGGTTCTCGGCTTGTTTGCTTTTTTCATCGGAGAAGAAGGAGTTCTTGGATTGAAAAAAAGTATCGCAGGCTTTGCGAAAACGGTTCCAATATTTGTCCGAAATCTTACGGGGCAATGCAGGGGCTTCTTTCCAGTTCTTTTGCAAGGCGGTTAAAGCCTGAGTTCCTGCTTTCCAATCCGTGGACTGGCTCCATGACTCAGCTTCTTTGCACCATAATTCACGTTGTTGCACCAATTCTTGTACTGCCGCTTTGGCGGCCTTGTAATGCTGAAGGCGTGCGCCATAGAATTGATCCAGAGCGACTTTAAAGCGTTTCCACAAGGGCTCTTGTTGCTCTTTGGGTACCGGACCTGTTTGACGCCAATCTTGTTGAAGAAGCTCGACCGTTTGGGTTAATTGACTCCAATTCGGCTTTTCTTCGGGCAAGGCTCTTACCAAAATTTCCAAATTTTCACAGAGTTGTGTTTTGAGGCGCAAGTTCTCAGCGCGCAATGATTCAAGTTCTTCGAACTTGCCCCTTCTGTTTTGGAAGATGCGATCCGAGGCATTTTTGAAACGTTCCCATACACTTTCCGATTGTGGACGGGGTACGGGGCCGGTTGCTTTCCACTGCTCATGGAGAAGGGTTAGCTTGGAGCCCGCTTTTAAGATATCATTTTCCAATAGCAATTGCTCGGCCTGTTCGCAAAGCTGGATTTTGGATTCTAAATTTCTGGCCAAGTCCAGTTCCTTGAGTTCGCGGTTGATTCGCAAATTGTTATAGAACTTATCATGCAACAAATGGTAGCGATTCCACAAACCTTGACGCTGTTCAGGGGGAACAGGTCCACAGTCTTTCCAACGTTGCTGTATGCTTTTGAGTTGTTCGTTGACTCCGGTTTTGCCTTGTTCTTCTTCGTCAACCACCTGATGCAACTCGTCAAGCAAAGCCTCTTTGAGGGCCAAATTGGCTTGCAGTTTGGCTTCTTTCTCTTGCTTTTCTTGTTGCCTCTTGGCTTGGTATCGTTGCCACAGGTCTTGGTAGAGCAAAAAGAGAGGGCTTTGAGAAACCGGCACAAGGTCTTGGCTGGATTCGCCTTCCAAAAGTTCGAGTTCTTGTTGGGCCTTCAGTTTCTGAAACCAATGGTCCACCTGGGATTTGATTGCCTGAATTTTGCGATGCTCTTCCGATAAATCCGACTTCTTGACCGAATCACCCAAATGGGTGAGCAAAGCTTCTAAGTCCATTGCGCTGTAATCGGGAAGGATGGCCTCCTCAGCCTCCGCCATCAAAGCCTCCACCAATTCGCTGGGTTCTTCTGCGCTAAGCTCCGAAGCTGCATGCGGGATGATCACGGGAATTTCCTTCAAAGGTTCGATTTCCAGGCCCGAAGCCTCCACAATGGACTCATTGTCCAAAGGGGGCGCATCTGTAGGTTCGGAGGCCAGGCTACGTTCTGCATGAACGTTGGACTCTTCCGAGGCCAATGGGCTTTCCATGGGTTCGTTTTCCGAATGGTTCATCTCTGCGGTGCTAAGGTGTACTTTAGGGCCTGCAAATTAAAGGTCTAAGCAGGACAATTCCCATAGCAAGGCCCTCCAAAACAAAGGAATGACGCAAAAGCAATACCAATTGGTGGAATGCCCTCGCGATGCGATGCAGGGTTTGCGGCATTGGGTTCCGACCGAGGAGAAAATAACTTATTTGCAGGCTTTGCTGGAGGTGGGATTCGATGTTTTGGACGCCGGTTCCTTTGTTTCCCCCAAGGCTATCCCCCAAATGAAAGACAGCTCCACGGTGCTCAACTCGTTGGATTATTCCAAGACAGCGACCTGCATTTCAGTCGTGGTGGCCAACGATCAAGGATACGCAGATGCCTTGCTTCATTCGGCAGTGCATCGGATTGGTTTCCCTCTGTCGGTCAGCGAAACTTTTCAGCAACGCAACACCCACAGGTCAATTCAGGAAGCCTTGGTTATGATAAGGCCCTGGTCCGCCATGGCTGAAGGTGCCGGAAAAGACTTTATGGTGTACTTGTCCATGGGGTTTGGGAATCCTTATGGCGATCCCTATTCCATAGAGAATGTCCTGGGTTTGGTCCATAATCTGGTGGAAATGGGCGTAGAAGATATTGCCCTCAGTGATACCGTTGGTTTGGCCTTGCCCCACGAAATTGAGACGGTTTATCAAGCTGTTCGAAAGCAGTATCCCGGTTTGAGCCTGGGATTGCATTTGCATGCTCATCCATCCCGCGCAGAAGGTAAAATGCTCGCAGCTTTGGACAGTGGATGCGAATGGGTCGAAGGGGCCTTGTTGGGATACGGCGGTTGCCCGATGGCCAATGACGAAATGGTGGGAAATATTCCTTCGGAATTATGGATTCAATTGTTGCAATCCAAGGGAATTAAGCTGAAAATCAACCAGGAGGCCCTGCACCGAGCTCAATGGATGGCCACCGGACTTTTCTCCAAATACCACTAAGGGCCAAAGAGGTACTTGCCTTGCTATCGCGCTTAAACTATTAGGTGCGCTCAAGCCATTAGGGCCAGGATGCGACGATGATCGGGTTCTTGAATATCGAAATAATTGCCCGTTGCTTTGTGCTTGACCAAGGCTTCCAAAATGCTTGAATGCGTCTCGGGGCCAAGATTCATTTGGCTTAAACGGGTGGGAGTACCAATCGCTTCAAAAAAGGCCTCCAGTAGATTCACAAAGGGTATGGTTGAGCCCTCATGACCAGCATTTTGAAGCAAAGAGGCGAGTTCCGGAATTTCCAATAAGGAGGGCAGACAAGCCTGCTCCAAGGCCTCCAATTTGGGAAGGAAAGCGGGTCCAAAATGACGAATCCATGCCGGATAAACCACAGATAGCCCGGCACCGTGCGCGATATCGAAGAGGGCCGACAGCACGTGTTCCACGGAATGTACCCCAAAGTCACCCCTTCTTTTGCCCGCAATGAGCGTGCCGTTGAGCGCCACGGTGGAGAGCCAAAGGACTTGCTGCCTGGCTTCGGCATCGTTTCCGTTTCGAACCGCCTTGTAACCCCAATGCATGGCCTCTCGAATCACTTGAACTGCAAATGCGTCGGATAAAGGGGAGAAATCCGGCGAAAAGTATTGCTCAAGGGTATGGGCCATCAAATCGGCCACCCCGTATGCCGTGTAATGGGCAGGAACGGTATGGGTCAGAAGGGGATCCAAGTACGAAATTTTGGGAAAAAGATGCTCGTTTCCCCAGCCACGCTTCTGCCCGGTCGCATTGTTCTGCAACACCGTGGCTCGGTTCATCTCCGTCCCCGTTGCCGCCAGCGTCAATACAACGAACAACGGCAAGGCCTTGGAGGGTTTGGCCGCTCCCCCCGCATAAAAATCCCAAACGGAATGCTCCACATAAACTCCAGCGGCCACGGCCTTGGCCGTGTCAATGACCGAACCGCCTCCAACGGCCAAGAGAGCACCCGCCTTCATGGCCTTGGCCCTTTGAACTGCGCGGTCTGCATCTTCGTAAACCGGGTTGGGCCGGATCCCTTCGAAAATTTCCCAAGACAAGCCGGCCTTGAGCAGTTGAGCCTCGATTCGGTCCAACAAGCCGCTTCGACGAGCCGATCCTTGCCCCAGCAGGATCAAAACCGATTGATGACCTTCTTCGGCCAGATCTTGTCCGACGTTATCCACCGTTCCCGGGCCAAACTTGAGCCGAACGGGATTGTAAACAGTGAAGTTTTCCATGGTCAAAGTTTTGGTTAGAACTTGGTTTGAGGCGTTATTTGAGGCAACATGCTCTTGCAGATGTACAAAAGTAATCTTGGATGAAGACCTCGGTTGATTCATGGCCCATCCCCAAAATCAGGCTCTTTCTGGTCCTGGGATTTGTTTTCTTGACCAATGCTTTGCTTGCCGAGTTCATCGGGGTCAAAATCTTCTCCCTCAATAGCCTCTTGGGAATTGATAATCAAGGAAATACCCTTGAGTTTAACCTGACGGCAGGGGTATTGTTATGGCCTGTGGTTTTTGTGATGACGGATCTCATCAATGAATACTTTGGGCACAAAGTGGTTTTGATTTTTTCGGCCTTGTCGGCTTTGTGCATCCTCTATGCCTTTGGGATGGTTTATGGGAGCATCGCTTTGCCGCCGGCTGGCTTTTGGCCAGGGTCCATGCAAGGGCGGGGTGTAGAGAACATGCAAACCGCGTACGGTGCTGTCTTTGGGCAAGGCCTTTGGATCATTGCAGGTTCCATCACGGCGTTCTTGGTTGGTCAAATGGTGGATGTATGGGTTTTCCAGCGCATCAAGCGGTTGACAGGGGAGGGCAAACTTTGGTTGAGGGCCACTGGATCCACGATGATTTCCCAGGGAATTGATTCGGTGGTGGTCCTGTATATAGCCTTTTATCTGGGTGCCGATTGGCCGTTGGAGCGCGTTCTGCAAATAGCCTTGTTGAACTATGCCTTCAAATGGGTCGCGGCTATAGCCATGACGCCTTTGATTTACCTCGTTCATCAACGCATTGAACGCCATTTGGGCCCGGAATTATCCGAGCAAATGCGTCGAGAGGCCTTGCTTGTGAAAAATTAAAAAATCGGACAGGAATTAGTCGTTTTGCCGCTTGGCCCGAAGGCGTTGATCCAAGCGACCCAAAAATTCATCCGTGTAGAGGTAATGTTCACCGTGTTGAACCTGGTTACCGTGAATGCAGACGGCCAAATCCTTGGTCATTTCACCGGCTTCTACCGCCTCAATGCAAACCGATTCTAGCTGGTTGCAGAAAGTGGCAAGTTCCTGATTACCATCAATTTTGGCCCTAAATACTAAACCTCTGGTCCAGGCAAAAATAGAAGCGATGGGGTTGGTGGAGGTCGGACGGCCTTTTTGGTGCTCGCGGTAGTGGCGGGTTACGGTACCGTGGGCGGCTTCGGCCTCCATGGTCAAACCATCCGGGGTGATCAAAGTGGACGTCATCAGACCCAGCGAACCAAAACCCTGAGCGACGGTGTCGGATTGGACATCCCCGTCGTAGTTCTTGCAGGCCCAGACAAATTCCCCGTGCCATTTGAGGGCCGAAGCCACCATATCATCAATCAAGCGGTGTTCATAGATGGTGCCTTGGGCATCCATGCGCTGTTTGAATTCCGTTTGGTAGATTTCTTCGAAGATGTCTTTGAAACGGCCGTCGTATTGTTTGAGAATGGTGTTTTTGGTGGATAAGTACAAGGGCCAACCTTTGAGCAAAGCCTGGTTAAAACAGGCCCGAGCAAAGCCTCGAATGGATTCTTCGGTATTGTACATGGCCATGGCCACACCGTTGCCTTGGAATTGGTAAACCTCCCATTCCTGGACCTGGCCATCCTGACCCTCAAAACGCATGGTCAATTTGCCCTTGCCCTGGATTACCACGTCTGTGGCCCGGTATTGGTCTCCGAAAGCATGGCGACCAATGCAGATCGGGGCGGTCCAATTGGGTACCAATCGGGGAATATTTTGAATGACGATAGGTTCGCGGAACACGGTGCCGTCCAATAGATTACGAATGGTCCCGTTGGGGGATTTCCACATTTTCTTGAGGCCAAACTCTTGGACCCGGGCCTCGTCCGGGGTAATGGTGGCGCATTTAATGCCCACGCGGTGCTTGAGGATGGCTTTGGCGGCATCCACCGTGATTTGGTCATCGGTGGCATCGCGGGACTCCATGCCCAAATCGTAGTATTCGATGGGTAGCTCCAGGTAAGGAAGAATGAGCTTGTTACGGATTTCGGCCCAAATAACGCGAGTCATTTCATCGCCGTCCAATTCAACAACGGGGTGAGCTACATGGATTTTTTTCATCTTGGAGGTTTTGACTATAGTGTTTTTTCGTAATGAGGGACCAAAATAAGGGAGGATTACCCAAGAGTCGCAGCCTGGCTCTCTCGTCTTTCACCAATTTGTTGCCTCCACATGGCGTAATACAGTCCTCGGGCTTCGACCAATTCGTCGTGGGTTCCCGCTTCCACGATGCGACCTTTTTCCATTACGTGAATACGATCGGCATGCATGACCGTGCTCAGTCGGTGGGCCACCAAAATCACGGTATGCTTGCGCCAGCCGGAAAGTTCTTGAAGCGTACGCGTGATGCCTTCCTCGGTTAGAGAATCCAGGGCGGAGGTGGCTTCGTCAAAGACCAGCAGGGAAGGGTGACGCAACAAAGCGCGGGCGATTGATAAACGTTGTTTCTCGCCCCCAGAGAGCTTGACCCCTCCTTCGCCAATGGTGGTGTCCAGGCCCGAGGGGGCCCTTTCCAACAGGGCCGTGCAAGAGGCTTGCCTCATGGACTCTAGGCAGGCGGCGTCATCCGCATCAGGGGCGACAAAGCGTAGGTTGTCACCAATGGTCCCCGCGAACAATTGGGTATCCTGGGCAACCAAACCCGTGGCCAAGCGCAAATCGTTGAGGTTAATTTCGGTGGAAGAAATGCCGTTCACATGAATCTTTCCGCTACGCGGTTGGTAGAGGCCCAGGAGAAGCTTGATAAGGGTGGTTTTGCCGCTACCGCTGGGCCCCACAAAGGCGTAGGTCTGTCCTTGTTCCAAATGCAGATTCAGGTCCTCGACCGCCGGATGCTCAGCGCTCCGATGTCGATAGGTAACACCTTGGAATTGAATGGATTGTATGAATTTTAGGGCTTGAGCCTGGGCTGGTTGGGCTTCCGGTGATCGGGACATCAGGTCTTGAAAACGGCGTAGCGAAATTTCGGTTTCGCGAAAAATTTGCAGGACATTGCCCCATTCCTGTAGCGGATTGAAAATGTAAAAACTGTACATAAACAAGGAAAAAAACTGCCCCAGAGAAATTTTGTCCTTGAAAATCAAATACAACATCATGAGCACGATGAGGTTGCGCATTAGGTTCACAAAGGTCCCCTGCACAAAACTCAAGCTTCGCATGTACTTGATTTTGGTGAGTTCTAAACCCAGGATTCGCTGGGTAACACCGCGTAAACGATGGTCCTCCTGTTCGATGAGCCCCAAACTTTTGATAAGTTCGATGTTGCGAAGAGATTCGGTGGTGGCGCCGGCCAATTCCGTTGTTTGGTTGACAATTCGGGACTGTACCGCCTTGATTTTACGGCTCAAAAAGGAGCTCAAAACGCCCAATAGGGGAATGGACAAGAAATAAACCGGTGCAATGACCCAGTACACATTCAACGCGTACACCATGACAAAAACAATGCCCACCAAGGAGGTAAACAGGACATTGATGACCGCTGAAACCAATTTTTCTACATCGGCCCTTACCTTCTGGAGAATGCCGAGGGTTTGCCCCGAACGGGCGTCCTCAAAGTCTTCGTAGGGTAGGCTCAAAGCATGCCGCAATCCATCGCTGTACATGCGGGCCCCGACCTGCTGGGTGATTCGATTGACCATGTAATCCTGCAGGTTCTTGGCAATGCGGCTCACCATGGCCACCCCCAAAGCGGCCAGAACCAAAAGCCCCGAGGCCTCCAAAAAGTCCTGGTTGGACCACGATTGCAGGCGACCTTCCTTGGCTGCGACCGCAATTCGGTCGATAATTTTTTGGAGAATAAAGGGATCCAGCAAGGAGAAAACTTGGTTGATGGCCGCCAAACCAAAGGTTAGCAGGACCGCGGGTCCGTAGGGCTTGAAATAGCCCACGAGGGTTTTGTAAATCATGGGTTGCAAATTTCGTTCAAACCTTCGGCCCTGACTGCAGGGGGAGTACTTTTGTGCGTGATCAAAAATTCAATCTTGAGGTGGATAGTCCTAGTCTTGGCGATGTCCTTGATAGGTTCAACCTATGCCCAAATGCGTAAGGCCGATTTCCTTTCGTTGGGGATGCAGGCCGGTCAGGTCAAGTACCAGGGTCAGCCAGTCAGCAACGGGGTAGGGCCGCGCCTCGAGGGGGATGCCCATATTGCAGGCTCCTGGCATGCCAATGTCGGCCTTCAATACCTAGCCTACCAAAACGCCAACGACCAATTCTCCGCCGATTTTGGGCTTAAATATTTTGGCTACAAAATGCTCTACCTCCACCCGTACGTTGGGTACAATCGCATCATTACCAGACCGTACGCCGTCAAGCGTGGTTCCCTGGGCCTGGGCTTGGGCGGGGCAGTTCCGCTCCCTAAGCGACATTTGAATTTTGAAATTGTTTACGAAGTCCTACCCTTTTACAGGCCTGGTGTTCAAGTCTGGGCAGGCCGCTTCACCTTTCCTTTGTTCATGTTCTATCCGGACCGTTCCGAGAAAGATCGCTACCGCTGACATTGTATTCCTTATCAAGTTCATCCCTGTTCGTCACAACACCCTTCCCTAATCTAATAACTCCATGGCCCTTCAATGCGGTATCGTTGGTCTTCCCAATGTCGGTAAATCGACTCTCTTCAATTGCTTGTCGAATGCAAGGGCTCAAGCGGCCAATTTTCCGTTCTGCACCATCGAGCCCAACGTGGGCACCATCACCGTTCCCGATCAGCGTCTGAATCGATTGGCTGAATTGGTGAAGCCTCAAAATCTGGTCCCCAACACCATCGAAATGGTGGACATTGCCGGCTTGGTGCAGGGAGCCAGCAAAGGCGAGGGCCTAGGCAATCAATTTCTGGCCAATATTCGAGAGACGGATGCCATTCTGCATGTGTTGCGCTGCTTCGACGATCCGAACATTGTCCATGTCCATGGCAGGGTTGACCCTTTGTCGGACAAAGAAATTATTGATACCGAATTGCAGCTCAAAGACTTGGACTCCGTGGATAAACGCCTTGCCCGAACCGAACGCGCGGCCAAAGCGGGGGATAAGGAGGCCAAACAACTCTTGGATACCTTGCTCAAGGTCAAAGCCGGTTTAGAAAGGGGCGAATCGGTAAGAGCGCAGGGCCTCAGCGAGGAGGAAAGAGCAGGCATTCACGATCTGTTTCTGTTGACCTCCAAACCTGTTCTGTATGTATGCAATGTTGCGGCCGATGACTTGACCCAAGGAAATCCCATGGTCGAAGAGGTCCGCGCCATGGCTTTGGCCGAAGGGGCAGAAGTCATGATCATTTGCGCGGCATTGGAATCTGAAATTGCAGAGCTGGAATCCTTCGAAGATCGGCAAGACTTTCTGCGGGATGCGGGGATCGAAACCAGCGGCGTCGAGCGATTGCTTAGGGCTGCCTACCAACTACTCCGCTTGCAGACGTATTTCACAGCAGGCGAGAAAGAGGTGCGGGCCTGGACCATACCCCAAGGCACCTTGGCACCGCAGGCCGCTGGCGCGATTCACAGCGATTTCGAAAAAGGTTTTATCAAAGCGGAAGTCATTCATTACGAAGATTTTGTGAAGTACGAATCCTGGGCAGCCTGCAGGGAGGCCGGCAAAGTTGGCCTCGAAGGGAAGTCCTACCTGGTGCAAGACGGGGATATTATGTTATTCCGTTTCAATGTCTGAAAATTGAATCCCATGGAGCATTCCGTTCACCGCAGTACGCCTGATCCCAACAGCGTGGGTCAGAAGGGGGAGCACCTCTTTGGTTTGCCGTATTCCGCAGAGGAGGCCTCCTTGATCATTCTGCCGGTCCCCTGGGACCTGACGGTATCCTACGGTGATGGAACACGCAAAGGCCCGCAAGCGGTCTTGGACGCATCGCCCCAATTGGACCTGGAGGACCCAGCCGTGGACCAAGCCTGGAATTTGCCCAGGCATATGCTGCCCATCGACTTGCGTTGGCAACAACGTTCCAAAGTCGAACGTCCATGGGTTGAGAGCTACCTGCATTGGTTGGAGACGGGCATGGAGGAATCCAAGGCCAAGGCCATGATGGAAGGCTTGGACACTGCCAACGAGAAATGCGGTTATTTGTTGGACTGGGTTCGTGAGCAATCACGGACCTTCTTGGAGCATGGGCAGAAGGTAGCTGTTTTGGGAGGAGATCATTCCACGCCTTTGGGATTGATGCAAGCCTTGGGGGAAAAGCACGGGGCTTTCGGGATTTTGCAAATTGATGCGCATATGGATTTGAGAGAAGCCTACGAAGGTTTTAGGTATTCCCATGCGTCCATCATGTTCAATGCTTTGCAGATTCCGTCGTTGACTTCCTTGGTTCAGGTGGGGATTCGAGATTATTGCCCTGCCGAGAAGGAATTGGCCCAGGAAGATGACCGCATCCGCTCATGGTTCGACCATGATCTGCAGGCCGCCAGCTTCCGCGGCCAACATTGGAACAACCTCTGTGTGGACATCATCAAGGATTTACCGGACAAGGTCTATGTAAGTTTTGACATCGATGGCTTGGAGCCCTTTAACTGTCCCGGAACAGGAACCCCTGTACCCGGCGGCCTTGCCTATGCCCAAGCCATCCATTTGCTGGAGACATTGTACCTCAGCGGCAGGGAAATTATTGGCTTTGACCTCTGCGAAGTGGCCCCTTCCAAAGGAGACCGCGAATGGAATGCCAACGTGGGGGCAAGGATTCTGTACAAACTATGTAACTTGTGTTTGGCATCCTCCCAAAAATGAATTTTCAACCCTTAGCTTCTTAAATTTATAAATTGTTATGAAAAGAACCTTGATTATTGGAGCCGGTGGGGTAGGGGCCGTGGTAGCCCACAAATGCGCCTCCTTGCCGGAAGTCTTTGGTGACCTGATGCTGGCTTCCAGAACCCGGTCCAAATGCGATCGCATTGCGGCCGAAATCGGTAAAAGCCATGTATCAACCGCCGCGGTGGATGCCGATGTGGTTCCCCAATTGGTGGCCCTTATGAAGGATTTCAAGCCCACTCTGTGCATCAATGTGGCCCTGCCTTACCAAGACCTGACCATCATGGAGGCCTGCCTCCAATGCGGGGTGCATTACCTGGATACGGCCAATTACGAGCCCAAGGACGTGGCCAAATTCGAATACCATTGGCAATGGGCCTACCACGATCGCTTTGCCGAGGCAGGCCTGATGGCCTTGTTGGGCTGCGGTTTTGACCCTGGGGTCACCGGGGTCTTCACCGCCTATGCCGCCAAGCATCATCTGGACGAATTGCATTACCTGGACATCGTGGATTGCAATGCCGGAGACCATGGCAAAGCTTTCGCGACCAATTTTAATCCCGAAATCAATATCCGGGAAATCACCCAAAAGGGTCGCTACTTCGAAAACGGACGTTGGGTCGAAACCGAACCGCTCAGCGTTCATCAACCCATAGATTATCCAGGTGTTGGCCCCAAGGATTCGTACCTCCTCTACCACGAGGAATTGGAGTCACTGGTCAAGAATTTCCCCTCCCTGCGCAGAGCACGTTTCTGGATGACCTTCGGTCAACAATACCTAACCCATTTGCGGGTTTTGGAGAATGTGGGGATGACGTCCATCGCTCCGATACAGTTTCAGGGTCAGTCCATAGTCCCCTTGGAATTTCTCAAGGCGGTTTTGCCCGAGCCTTCGTCGTTGGGTGCGGGATACCAGGGTCAGACCTCGATAGGTTGCCATATCCGAGGGTTGAAGGATGGTCAGCCCAAGCACTATTATGTTTGGAACAATTGCGATCACGCCGAAGTTTACCGGGAAATCGGTGCCCAGGCGGTCTCCTATACCACCGGGGTACCGGCCATGATTGGAGCCAAAATGATGATGGAAGGAACTTGGTCCGGCAAGGGCGTTTTCAACGTCGAAGAATTCAATCCGGACCCCTTTATGAAAGATTTGGGGCTTTACGGTCTTCCTTGGCACGAAGTGGTCGACGGACCCTCGCCTTTTGACGATTACGAATCCCATGCGTGATCTGGAGGCCTTGAGGGCCTTGCGGGAATCGTACGACCCGGGTCGCTTGGCTTGGAATCAAATTCCATCACCAAGCTTTGTGATGGACGAAGACCGATTGCGTGCCAATATGGCCTTCTACACCGAATTGCAACGTAGGGTACCGGTGCAGTTTATCCTGGCCCTCAAGGGTTTTGCGATGTTTTCGGTATTTGATACCATGCGAGAGGCGGTGCACGGAACCACGGCCTCGTCTTTGCATGAACTCCGCCTGGGGGCGACCCGTTTTGGGAGTTCTCAACACATCTTTATGCCGGCCTATCCTCCGGGTCAAGTGGAGGAAATCGCCGGCATGGCGGACCACGTTTCCTTGAATTCGGTTTCGCAACTTTTGCAACACGGGCCGAATTTTCGAAAACATCGACCGGATATTCACTTGGGATTGCGCATCAACCCGGGCTATTCGCCGGTCAGTACCGACTTGTACAACCCTTGTGCCGCAGGTTCTCGTTTGGGAACCCGTCTTCAAGACTTGGAGCGCGGGTACCCGTCCCTGGTGCAGGCCGGTTTGGAACCGGATTTTTTGCATTGCCATAACCTTTGCGAAAGCGGGGCGGACGCCTTGGCCCAAACCCTGGCGATTCTGGCCCGTGATTTTGGCCCATGGCTCCAACGCGTTCGCTCCATGAACCTGGGTGGAGGACATTTGATGAGTCGAGAGGATTACGATTTGAAGCAAGCCGCCGAGGCCATCGCGGGCTTCAAGGCTCAATTTCCGCATCTTGAACTGATCATGGAACCGGGTTCGGCTTTGGTTTGGGAGACGGGGTATTTCCACTCCCTGGTCCTGGATATCATGGAAACCGAGGCCTTGCCTGTGGCCATCCTGGATAGCAGCATCACGGCGCATTTACCCGATGTCCTCGAAATGCCTTACCAGCCCCGCATCCTAGGGGCGGAGATGCAGGCAACGGCCACGCATCCACACCTCTACCGATTGGGTGGGCAGTCCTGTTTGGCCGGCGACCAGGTGGGTAATTATGGATTCCAGCGGCCTCTCCAAGCCGGGGATGACCTCATCTTCCTGGACATGATGCATTACACCATGGTCAAAACCCATACTTTCAACGGGATGGAACTTCCCTCCATCGGGATATGGCGCAGCGAAGGCCGGTTTGATTTGGTGCGGCGCTTTGGCTACCAGGACTTTGAGTCGCGGTTGTCGTAGAGGGGCCAGCCCAAAATTTTCTTAGTTCGGGACATCGTAGTCGATGACCAGGCGGTTGGAGAGAGGGCGACCAACGCAGGTGAGGCAGGCTCCGGAAGCGATTTCGGAAGCGCTGATAGCTTCCTGATCGCCGATCGCCATTTCGCCGGATATTTTTTTGGCACGGCACATGCCGCAAACCCCCATGGTGCAGGCGTAAGGCAAATCAATCCCTTGTTCCAGCGCGGTTTCCAAAATATAGCGGCCCGGTTCCACAGCAAATTCGTAGACCTTACCGTCCACTTTGATGGTGACAACGGGGAGGGCACCCGGATCGTCGTCCACCGAACTAGGTGTTGGTGGAGGAACGGCCGCCTTGGGGCTGGATTGAAAAAAGAGTTCTTTGTGAATGCGTTGGCCCGCAATGCCTTGGGTTTGGAGCCAATACTCGGTATCGTGCACCAAGCCTTCGGGACCGCAGAGGTAAAAGGAGGCCTCCCGGTTGGAGATGTGTTGGGCAAAGACCGAGGTATCGATGCGACCGTGGTGGTGCAAGCCTTTGAGCGATTCTTGACCTTCCAGACTACGGCTCAAACAATGCAACACCTGAAGGCGCTGGGGGTATTCATCCTGAAGTCGGTTCAAGGCCTCGCCAAAGATCACTTCACTCGCACTGCGGCTACCGTAGATTAGTTGAACAAGGGGAGCCGAAGGATGCCGCAAAGCCGCGGATAACATCGAAAACAAGGGGGTGATTCCCGAACCAGCGCCAACCAAGACCAACGAAGGCAGGGTGGGCAAGGCAGGGTCTAGGGCAAAATTCCCGTAGGGAGGCAAAACATCCATGCGATCCCCTTCCTTGAGGTGGTCCAGCAAATGATTGGAGACCAAACCACCGGGCAAACGCTTGACGCAGACCCCGATTTGGGGAAGCTGTGCTGGATCGGTGAAGATCGAATACGAGCGTCGATGGGTGGTGCCTTGGATGTTCACCATCAGGGTTAGGAACTGCCCGGGGACAAAGGTTTGGATTTGATCCGTTCGAAAATAAATCAGGAGGGCATCCGGGGTTTCCTGAACAAGTTGATCAACGGTAAGCGAAAGAGGTTGGTTCATGAGATTAGGCGTTGGGGTGTACGGCTACCATATCGCGGCGACCCACCCATACCATGCGTTGGTTAATAAAATTGGCATCACAAAAGGAAGCGGTCCCGGCGGCATTGCCACCTGTCCCGTGGAAATCCGAAAAAGCCGCATGCTGGTTCAAGTAAATTGGACCGGTCAGGTTCAACGAAACCGGCACAAAGGCTACCGCCAGGCGGTCGGCCAAGCGGTCGGCCAGGTCCGCATCGGTACAGTACAAGCCACAGCTCAGCGCGCCGTGTTGTTGAATTTGTTCCAACATCAAATTCATGGCTTGGTCAACGTCGGTATAAGGAATCACAAAGGCGATGGGTCCAAATTGTTCCGCACCAAACCAATCCTTACGGTCGGCGGAGGCCTCAATAAGCAAGGGCGAACAGGATAGGGCATCGGGGAAGGCCTCGTGGGCAATGGGTTCAGAGGCCAACAAAACGGCATCGCCGGCCTGCTCTTGAACGCTGCGGATTCGTTCAAGGGTCCTTGAATTTTGGACCGTCGCCAAAACCCCGGGACCCATCTGGGGGTGGTCCTTGATCTTGCAAAGGGCCTGGCTGAGGCCGTCCACCAAGTCCTGGTAGCTGTGGTGTTGGCCGCTGGCATCGGTGATTCCTTGGGTGGGCAGGAAAATATTTTGGGGGGCGGTGCACATTTGCCCCGCGTACAACGAAACCGAGAAAGCCAAATTATCCCAAACCGCTTTGAGGTCCGGGGCCGAATGAACAAGCACCGCGTTGACCCCTGCTTTTTCGGTGAAAATGGTTTTCCCAAAAAGGCTTTGGGCTTCGAGCCATTGCCCGAATTCACTGTTACCGGTATAATCAATGGTGCGGACTTCCGGGTGGGTTGCCAGCTCTTTGGTGAGGGGATGGGCGGTGCTATCGCAGGCCAATTGGCAGAGCTCGGGGCTGAATCCGTTTTCTTGTAACACTGTTTGAATGATAGCGGTGACAATGGCGATGGGGTAGACAGCTTTGGGGTGCGGTTTGACCAAAACCGGATTCCCTACGGCCAAGCTGGCGTAGATGCCGGGTAGGCTGTTCCAGGTCGGGAAGGTGGAGCAACCCACCACCAAGGCCACCCCTTTGCCCATGGGTTTCCAGGTTTTGTGCAATTCCACCGAGACTTTACCCATGCTTTTGACCCATGCAGCCTGCTTAGCGTAGCGGGTTTGTTCCTGCCAGGCCATGGCCACGCATTCTAGAGCGCGGTCGGCGGCATGGGGACCGGAGGCCTGAAAGGACATCATGTAGGATTGCCCGGTAGTATGCATGGTCGCATGGGCGATTTCCACAAAGTGATCCCGCAATCGCATCAAGCTCTCAACCAAGATGGCGCAACGCAGCTCCGGTCCGGCTTGAACCCAAGAGGTTCTTGCTTTTTGGGCTTTGGCCACCAGGGTTTTATCGGCGAACACAGGATAGCGAATGCCCAAGCCGCTCTGCAGGTAGGGCGATACTTCTTCGCCTTCGAAGCGCAACGGTTGATCCTGCAAAAGTCGATCAAAGTCTTTGTTCAGGGAGGCATGAAAGGAGGCTTCACCCTGGGCGCCCGCTTCGGTGGGGTAGGCCTTGGGATTTTCCGGGAAGGGACTGTAATATCGACGGTCGTGCAAGGCAGCGGCGGCTTCTTGTAAGAGGGGGCGGTGGGTTTCGATGAGGCTCATGGTTGAGTATTGAATTGGGCAAAAATAGCTTGATGCTTACCTTTACGCGGTAACCCATGAACAAACGCCGACAATGAAAGGTTTGGAACAATATCGCGAACGCCAGAAGGCTTCGTTGGAGGGGGGAGGGCCTGCTCGCTTGGAGGCCCAGCATCGTAAAGGCAAACTCAGCGCCAGAGAGAGGCTTGAAATCCTGTTGGATGCCGGCAGCTTTGAGGAAATGGGCTCGATGGTCACCCATCGTTGTACCGATTTTGGTTTGGACAAAGACTTGATTTTGGGCGATGGGGTAGTTACGGGTTTGGGAAAAATCAATGGCATGACGGTCGCTGTTTTTTCTCAAGATTTTACCGTGTTGGGGGGCTCGCTGTCGGAGACCCATGCCGAAAAAATCGTGAAGCTTATGGATCTGGCCCTTCGAATTGGGGTTCCATTAATTGGGCTTAACGATTCCGGGGGAGCTCGTATCCAAGAAGGAGTAACCTCCTTGGCAGGTTACGCGGATATTTTTTACCGCAATGTGAAGGCTTCCGGCTTGATACCTCAGATCTCGGTGATCATGGGGCCCTGCGCCGGGGGAGCTGTGTATTCGCCCGCAATGACGGATTGGATTTTCATGGTGGAGAAGACTTCGTACATGTTTGTGACCGGTCCCAATGTGGTCAAGACGGTAACCCATGAAGAGGTGAGTTCCGAGGATTTGGGGGGAGCACATACCCATGCAACGCGTTCGGGAATCGCCCATTTCACCTACCCCAACGAAGGGGAATGCCTAATGGCCGTGAGGCAGCTGATGGCCTATTTGCCACCGAATTGCGCGGAGCCTCCACGCAGTGGTCATGGCTGGTCAGACCCCGGCCCCGACGATTTACGCCCGGTCTTGGAGCAGGTGGTCCCGGATTCTTCCAATACTCCTTACGATATGCAGCTGGTGGTACAGGGCCTCTTGGACAACGATTCCTGGATGGAGGTCCAACCTGAGTTTGCCGAAAATATCCTGGTCGGCTTCGGACGAATGAGTGGTCAAACGGTGGGGGTGGTGGCCAATCAGCCCATGGTGTTGGCGGGTGTGCTGGATAACAATGCATCCAAGAAAGCGGCCCGCTTTGTTCGGTTCTGTGATGCCTTTCGAATACCGTTGCTGGTGCTGGTGGATGTGCCGGGCTTCTTGCCGGGTACCGAACAAGAATGGAACGGCATCATCACCAACGGGGCCAAATTGCTCTACGCCTTCGCCGAGGCCACGGTACCCCGCGTTACTCTCATTACCCGGAAAGCCTACGGCGGAGCCTACGATGTCATGAATTCCAAGCATATCGGGGCTGATTTCAATTTTGCGTGGCCCTGCGCGGAAATAGCGGTCATGGGTCCCAAAGGGGCTGCCGAGATCATATTCAAAGGAGAAATTGCTTCAAGCAATGACCCTGAATCAACTTTGAATCATAAGGTTAACGAGTATACCGAAAAGTTCGCAAGTCCCTACATTGCCGCATCTCGCGGTTTCATAGACGAGGTAATTCTCCCTTCAGAAAGCCGCAAGCGCATCCTGAGAGCCTTTGCTCATCTGCAATCCAAGGCCTTTGTTCCATCGCCACGCAAGCATGGCAACATACCACTTTAGTACCTTTCAATTTTTATATCTCAAATATGAATAGCATCTTAAAATTTTTTGGAGTCATTGCTTTGTTTGTAGGATTGATTTTGGCGGTCTTGACTATGTCTTCTGATAAGAATAAAAAGGCAGATCTCGGAAAGAATTCAACAGAGAAGAATCAAAAACTTGGTAATAACGATTCTACGGCCAATACAATGAGTCCTATCCCCACCAAAGAAGGTCTTGTATTTGATTCCTTAGTAAACCGTAACGGGGGTATTGCCTTTGTTCAATCTGAAGAAATTGCCGTCAGATTTAAGTTAATGGTACGGAAACGAAATGCACTGCAAGCCCGACTTCAGAAAGCAGAGAAAGAGTTTGAAGCAGAGGCCACCCGCTTTCGCAAAGAGCTTGAGGATTTTAACCGCAACGCGGCCGCCATGGGGGAGAGCCAACGTGCCAGTACAGAACAAATGTTGGCCCGCAAAGAACAAAATCTAGTCCAAATGAGGGAGGGGATCATGCAAGAACTTTCTAAATCTGAAAGCAGTGTAGACCAAGAATTAAGAGGACTTTTGGACAAAGAATTTGAACTCTTCAGCAAAGCCAGAGGCTATCGCTTCCTGATGGCTCGTCAGGTTGGATCAGGCCTCCTCTACGGGGACAGTTTGGTGGACGTTACCGAGCAGCTTGTGAGCTACTTGAATGCACGATACCCCTAGAGGCTCGTCCCTACAAAAGCATTCCAATTACCAAAACCAACCTTCACCGAGTACGATTCGGCCAAACAAAGGAAGGAGTATCGATAAGCCCATCACCAAAGGGTTGATTTTCTGCATTCTTAAATCCCTTTGGCACATGATTTCCTGTTCTTTGTACCACAAAACGAAAGCTGCTGCAGCCCCGTACATCAGCAAGGCTTGCCCAAGCAACGTCAATTCATGGGCTGAGGCCCACCAATCATTGACTTTGAATTGACCAATGGACAGGGCGGACCAATCCACCCCATGAAATAAGGCGATGAGCAAAATTCCGCTAAGGGCAGGAAGGCCCAGGTAAAAGAATAGATACTCTTGACGCTTTTTCTTCATGACCATATGCTTGGAGAAGGCACATTCCATAGCCCATTTGCTTAGCAAGGCCGATAAACCAAGCATGGCGAGGATGGATAAGAAAAGGAGAATAAACAAAACCGCGGAATTCATGTACAACCAGCCTGCGACATAGCCGAATTCTTCCCCTGAAACTATCCCCGGAAGCACGCAGCCGGTCAGACGCAGGCTGCTATGAAACATGAACCAAAAGGCCAAAATTTTCCAATAGCCTTCGATTCGTTTAAGTGCCAAAAAGACTGTGGTGTACAACACACTCTGAAGGAAATCTACTACCAATGGCGCTGTGAATATCGAAAGGGCATCGCCGCGTTCCCAACCCACGACATTGGTGAAAAGAATTTTATGGTGGTAAATGACGGGGCCGCGCGAAGACAAGGATGCCAGAAATGCCGAAGCGATTTTGCCGGGTAAATAGACCATGGCGTAAGCCAGTATAAAAAATCCCCAGGAATACAAAAAGATGCTTCGGTAATATTTCGGTAAATCTTTGGCCGAACTTTTGAGGCTTTTGCCGGGGTTAATTATCATTCTTTCACGATCCTCGTCCACACGTAATCTGGTATCGCTGCTCTTGGTCAGCGAATCCGCTTCATCGGCAATCAGGGCGGAACGTCTTGCACGATCCTTGGAATATCTCCTCGATTTTCTGTTGCGATTCCCCGATGAGAATGCATTTTCATTTTCCGATGAGAAATCATCACCGTCTAAGCTCATAGGTATTTTTTACAAAATACAAAAATATGCCGTTGTCAGTTTGCTTGATAAAACCTGAATTAGTTACATAATTAATATTATGTATAATAATAAAAAGGCCATATCGCCCTTCTGCCCAGATATTCTATTTTGGTATTTTTTTTGACCCCTATGCAATCAGGCCAAATCGAATTATCGTATTGGGAAAAAAGCGCCCTCTCCGAAGCCTGGGATTTTGTGGTTGTTGGCGCAGGTGTGACGGGCTTGCATGCCGCCATCGAAATCAAAAGGCGAAATTCTCGAATGAAAGTCATGGTCTTGGAGGCCCGTTCCCTGGGTGCCGTAGCCAGTACCCGCAATGCAGGCTTCTTGTGCCTAGGTTCACCATCTGAACTCTTGGCGGATTACGAAAATCTTGGTGAGGACTCTCTCGTCGATCTCCTTGCGGCTAAATGGGCCGGCATTCAAAGAACCCTGTATTTATTGGGTGGAAATGCAATTGGGCTTCGCAATGTGCGGGGTTATGAGGTCATGGCGATGGAGAAATCGCCCTATTCCCATGCGGTTCCATCGCATGAAGCCGTCATCACGGGTTTACCCTCCTTGAACACTGTTCTCGAATCTGCTGCGGCCCGTGCCCTTCCATTCACTCCCAAACGTCGCCAAAAAAGCACGATGCGCCACAAGCCATTGCCAACCCCTTATTTCGGAGAATGGCAACCATTCACCAGGGGAAATACAGCCCATTCATCTCCCTGGGGCCCTGAGGCCATGGGGCAGATTCCCATGGCATGGGAAGGTCAGGTCAACCCTTTTCTCCTTAGAGAGTCCCTCCTACGCTATGCTCGAAATCTGGGAATTCGCATTCAAGAAGGCCTGGAGTTTGTCCAAAGAGATGGTCAAAGCTTGGTGGTTAAACCCGTAGGTCCGTTTGGCCATGATGTTTTACCAAAATTTATTAATTTGCTCAATATCAAGTCTAAAAATGTTATTTACGCTACCAATGCTTTAACTAAAAATTTGCAAATCGACCAAAGGGATTCCGTGGTTCCACAGCGTGGGCAAATGTGGGCAACTACTCCACTGAAAGCAGTGGATATCGCACGATTGAACGGAAACTACCATGCAGACCGCGGTTACCTCTATTACCGCACCCATGCGGGTCGCTTGCTCTTGGGTGGAGGACGTAACCAGGATTTCGCTTTAGAGCAAACCACGGAATGGTCTGAAAACCAAAGTATAAGTGAATATCTAAAAGCCTATTCCGTGGATGTATTGGGTCTGGCCCCTGATTTGGAATGGGAATCACGTTGGAGCGGAACTATGGGCTTTACCCAATCCGGACTTCCGCATTGTCTGAATTTGCAAAACGGAGACTGGTTGGTAGCGGGAATGAACGGTATGGGAATGGCCCTGGGGCCTGAAATGGGCAGACGAGTGGCTTGTATGGCCCTGCAGGCCAGGGCTTGAACTGCGCTCTACGCGTGACCTCTTGCCGCAAGCCAACGCTCCGCATCGAGGGCGGCCATGCATCCGGTACCCGCAGCGGTTACCGCTTGCCGATAAATTTTGTCTTGGGCGTCTCCTGCCGCGAAAACTCCTTCGATCTTGGTCTGTGTGGAACCAGGCACCGTGAGCAGGTAACCCGTCTCGTCCATATCCAACTGACCTTGGAATAGCGATGTATTCGGAGTATGCCCTATTGCCACAAAGAAACCTTGAACCGCAATTTCTCGAAGGCTCCCATCCACCGTATTGCGGAGCCGTACGCCTTCCACTTGTTCAGCACCAAGGATTTCATCGGTTTCGCTGTTCCAATGAACCGTCAAATTCGGGGTGCGAAAAACCCTTTCTTGCATGGCTTTGGACGCTCTTAGTTCGTCCCTTCGGACAATTAAATGAACTGATTTGCATATTTTAGCCAGGTAGGTAGCCTCCTCTGCAGCCGTATCCCCACCTCCAACGACCGCCACATCTTGACCCCTGAAGAAAAATCCATCGCATACCGCGCATGCCGAAACGCCGTGGCCGTTCAATCGCTGTTCAGATGGCAAACCCAACCACTTGGCGGAAGCACCGGTGGCGATAATGACTGCATCGGCCGTCAATTCGACTTGTCCATCCACGGTGATGCGTTTGGGATGGGCGTTCAAATCAACCTTGGTGACAATACCGTAGCGGATATCGGTCCCCATGCGCAATGCCTGTTGCCGGAAGTCTTCCATCATCTGAGGCCCTTGGACCCCTGCCGCATAGCCCGGGTAATTTTCGACTTCGGTGGTGATGGTCAATTGGCCTCCAGGTTGGAGACCTTGGTACAGAAGAGGGTTAAGCCCTGCCCTTGCAGCGTATATCGCGGCGGTATATCCGGCAGGCCCTGAACCGATGATGAGGACGGCATGATGTTCCATGATTGTGGCGTCGCTTTAGAAAAAAAGACCTTGTGAAAATACGATGTTTACTTGGGTACAATGTGCCGATAATGCACCGACCCGTACCCTGCCCATAGCCCCAAGGCACCACCGCGCAGGGCTTTCAAATTCGTGGTCACCGTGGGTTGGGCCCCGAAGGGACCGCCCCCGCCTCCTGCGGCCTGAGCCAGGCTACGCCAAAACAAGAAACCAGTACGGTCAATCGATGCCCATTTGATATCGATGGTATCCCCGGCTTGAAACAAACCAAACTCCTCAAAGGTGGTGGAATCGTTGAATAAATAAGCTTCTTTGCCTCGTGGTAACACAAAGTCAATGGATTGGCCGTTGAAGAATTGATCGTCGTAAACGGAGTTGAACGCAGTTGACCACTGGACCTCGCTGTTGGATTTGGTAAAAACCCGAACCTGATCGCCCGGGGCCTGCGGATCACGGTAACGGTAATACAGTTGGACCAGTTCGCTATCCCTCCTTGTTGGGGTCGCAGTGGGATTGGACTGCTGTTGGATGGCTGCCCGCGTTCGGGTCCAGATGGAATCCATTCGGGAAGGCGGTGGGACCAAGGTCGTAGCGGTTATTTCATGATCAGGATGCACAATGCGTAAATGATAAATCTTGTTATGCTGGCCACGAATTTTGTTCCCCACATAATTGAAGACCGTCCAATACTGAAGGATAGGAAATTCCGGAAGCTGTAAAGGTCTCAAGGTATCGACCACGGTATTCCCCAAGGAATCAAGGCAGGAGGCAATCACGGTGGCTCTGTAGTCCAAAAGATTTAGAACAGCATTCAAATCCACAGGATCGAAATACGCAGAATTTCGGCTAAGGCTCACCTTGATCAGGGAATCAGGCTCTACCACCCCGTAAACCACGAGGTATGGCTTCGGTGGGGGTAAATCCAATGTAATGTTTTTCTCACAGCCCATCAATAGCATGGAACTCCATAACCAGAAAAGCGACTTTCGTGCTGTTGGATGGATTAAAAGCCCCTTCATCTTCTTAAAATTTAAAGTTCCAGGTGACCGAAGGAATGATTGGGAACAACGAAACCTGCTTCGCCTGGACCTTGAGTGAATTTTGTTGCAAAGAACCTTCGTTATCCAGATAAATAAAGAAAGGATTTAATCGGCTGTAAATGTTATACACCGCAAAGACCCATTCCCCGAGGTAACGACTCCGTCTCCCTAATCTTGGTTCTGATCCAGCAGCATTGGGGCTTTGATTGAAGCGTTCAGCGCGCGGCGTGTACACTGCCGAGAAGTCCAAACGATGGTAGTTCGGCAATCGAAAAGAGTTCCTTTCCCCTATTTGATCGATGATTTGACCCTCGAAGAAATAACGTGACTCAGGCAGCGTGTACGCATTACCCGTCGATAAAACAAAGGTTCCGGAAAATTTCCACCTTGGGCTCTGGTTCCACGAAGCCACCACGGATAAATCATGCCGACGATCGAATTTGTAAGGATAGGTCTTCCCGTTCATAATATCGGGAAAATTTCGGTTGGTCCATGACAGGGTGTAACCAATCCATCCGCTCAACGCCCCTTTGGCTTTCTTCAGCAAAAATTCTGCTCCATAGGCCTCCCCTCGCCCGAAGACCAAGTCATTCTCGATCAACGGATTGAAACCGT